>JAUXOH010000283.1 GCA_030682505.1 Candidatus Didemnitutus sp.
GGGCAGGTAGAAGCTGACGAGGTTGCCCCGATCCCCGCCCAACCGTCCGCGATACGACAGCGCCCGCGTCTCCGGCACGGGATCGTCATCCGGCGAGGCATCCACCTCCCAAAAAGTGGGCCGAAAGCCCAAGTAGGTATGAGGCGAGGGCCGTTCGGCCTGCTGCAAGAGCGCCCGATCATCGTAGCAGCTCGCCGGCACCGCGGCCTGCATGAGCACGTAATTGTCGAAGGTGACCCCGGCAAGCAGGGCTGAACCAGCGATAATGTTTCCCATGCTGTGCGCGACGATGTTGCGCGAATACCCGAACGGAAGGCCGTCAACGGCCGCTTTCACGATCGCACCCGACTGCCACGCAACGCGCTCACTGCCATTGTAGTCCGCTAAGTATCCGTCCACCGCAGCCCCGATCACGGGAAGGTGGTCGAAGGCGTCGGAATAATTCGTGTTCCAGCGCAAGCTGACGTACCGACCCTTGAAACCGCGGTGCCATAGGCGCTTGAACATGGTCTCGGCGAAGCTAACAGAGCCCTCTGGCGACATGTTCCAGCCATGCACGAAAATGATGCCTTGGGCCGTCTCTCCAGCGGGCTGCTCAAACGTCGTCCCCGGCCCTTGATACATCGACTTGATACTCCTTAATTCCACCCACACACTGGGACCTTCGCCGATTTCGGTGTAGTTCGCGTCGTCTTTCTTGAGGATAACGAGCTTGAGATAGCCCTTGCCCGCCTTGCAGCCCTCGAAGAGCAAATGCGTCTTCGGCTGAGTCTCCGTGATGTCGGCGAACAAATCGGGCGGCAAAACGAACGTGGCAGCGCCTTCAACCAAGTAATCGCTATGTTGCCCCGAAGCATCGTTCAACGGCAGGTTGTTAGCTACACCCCGCTGGGCGTATTCGCGATGCGCAATCGCTTGGTCGGTCAAATAGCCCGTGCCTCCACCTGCTTCCACGTGTTTATAAAGCTTGATCGCGGGCGTCCCGGTGACTGCGGTCCATTTCAAACCCAGGTGCAGATCGCCATTTTTTAATGCGTCATTAAGACCGGCCGTATAAATCTGCAGTCGGGCAAAATCCTCCAAGTCACGTGCGCAATCTATCAAGTGATTGGTCCAGTCAGCCTGCTGAACAGGAACGCGGTCTGAGTCGTCGCTGCTGCCAAAACTTTCCGTGCCGTCATCGTCGTCATTGAGCCAGAAGCGATACGGATTGGCGGCCGAGGTGGTGTCGGTGGCGTCTTCGCTGGGGAGTTTGATGATGCCGTCGCGGTTGGCGTCAACGGCGAGTTCGGGCAAGAAGACAACCTCCACGCTCCCGTCGGCTGGCGCGTTGAGAATAAAAGGTGGGCTCTTCTCGGCGGTGATTGACCACTCTCGCACAGTATACTGCTCGGAATCAAATTCCCATTGCGGATAAAACACCTCTAACCAACGCACAACTCCGGTTGCCCCCGGCGGGACCAGAAGATGAAATTCTGCGGAGGTGGAATACGGCCCGACCGGTGAGTCTCCCAAAAAGGCAAACGGGGCTTCGGTCGTCCAAGGACCGGAACCACTGGGCATTGGCGGATTGCCAGAATAGTGAAATCGCGTGAGCCAAGTTGTCTGCCCTACCGCAACAGGACCCGGTTTCATTGGATCCGAGCCAAGAGCGATTTCCTGACCATCGGACACGCCATCGCTGTCGCTGTCCTCCATGGTCGGATTGGTGCCATGTTGCCATTCCAGTATATTAACCAGACCATCGCCGTCCTGATCTGCGCCGGGATCGACTCCGATCCTACCAAAATAGAGCAGCTCCCATGCATCAGGGAGACCGTTCATGTCAGAGTCGACCGCCGTCGTTGGACCCTTGTGGATCACCTCAATGGCTCGCACCTGAGAACCGCTGTTCACCTGAAACACGGTGGAGTTTTGCGCCGACATCGATGAGACCCAACCGAATGGTAGAACGAACGTCACGAGGAGGAACATGACTGGGGGCAACCTCCGCATATCAATTTTCTCCTCCCCTCACAAAAACGGTCACGATTCCAAAAGCGTTACTGCGAACTGTAAGTTCGATAGCCACTGGGCCGTCGGGCGCGGTCGCTAGCAGGTGACTTCCGACGGTCGCAATGCACTTCACCGGAGCGTTGACGAGTGGAGCACCGGTCGAGTCGGTGACCAAGATACTCAAAGAGTCGTTCGGCCCCAATGCTCCATCGGCCGGAAGCTGCGACGTCAATTGTGGCAACATTCCGTTGTAGAAGTCCGATGGGTCGGAGCCGGCGAGATATTCGGCGAGATCTGTAATGCCGTCGCCGTCGGTATCGGAACCGGCATCAGCAGCGGAGAGCGGATTCAAATGGAGGATCAATTCCAAGCCATCGGGAAGGCCGTCACCGTCGGTGTCCGCGTTGCGCGGATTCGTGCCAATCGTGAGTTCAAAGGCGTCGTTCAATCCGTCGCCATCGATATCCGCGTTGTTCGGGTTGGTGCCGAGCAGATACTCCTTGAGATTGCTCAGGCCGTCGCCGTCCAGGTCACCGGCGCGGTCGTTGACGGCGGGGCTGAGGCCGTGGGCGAGTTCCCAAACGTCG
>JAUXOH010000293.1 GCA_030682505.1 Candidatus Didemnitutus sp.
GAATTCGTTGGTGCCGTTGGCGGGATTGCGGGTGAACGCGACGCCGGAGCCGGAGGTGTCGCCGGTGTTGCCAAAGACCATGGCCTGCACGTTGACGGCGGTGCCCCACTCGGCGGGGATGCCGTATTTGCGGCGATACACGATCGCGCGGTCGTTCATCCACGAGCCGAAGACGGCGCCGGCGGCTCCGCGCAGCTGCTCCCACGGATCGCTCGGGAAACTGTGGCCGGTGCGCTCTTTCACCAAGGCCTTGAAGCGCTTGACGAGCTCCTGTTGGTCGGCGGCGGTCAGTTCGCTGTCGATCAGGTCGCGGTGGTAAACCTTGTGCTTGTATTCGTGGATGACGGTCTCGAACGGCTCGTGATCTTCGTCAGGGCGCTTTTGGAGACCGAGCACCACGTCGCCATACATCTGGATGAAGCGGCGGTAGCAATCCCACGCGAAGCGCGCGTTGCCCGTGGCCTTCTCGAGTGCGATGACGGACTGGTCGTTGAGGCCGAGGTTGAGAATCGTGTCCATCATGCCCGGCATCGAGTCGCGCGCGCCGGAGCGGACGGCGACCAGCAGCGGCATGCCGTCGGTGGCGCCGAACTTCGTGCCCATGATCTTTTCCATGTTGCGCATGCCGGCTTCCATCTCCGCCTGGAGCGTGGTCGGGTAGGTGCGCTTGTGGGCGTAGTAATAGGTGCAGACTTCGGTCGTGACCGTGAAGCCCGGAGGCACCGGCAGGCCGATGCGCGTCATCTCGGCGAGGTTGGCGCCCTTGCCGCCGAGGAGCGGCTTCATCGAGCCGTTGCCGTCGGCCTTGTTGGCGCCCCACGTGTAGACGTATTTGGGCGCCTTGCCGGCTCGGGCGGTCTTGACCGCGGGTTTCTTGGCCGCTTTCCGGGCGGCGGGTTTACGGGAGACCGCTTTTTTGGCGGGCTTTTTGGCGGAGGATTTTTTGGCCATGGTGGGTTGAGAAATGAGGGGAGAACTTGCGCTAAAAAGGAGCGCCTAGCGCAATCGTTGCGCGGCGGGGTGTCAACGGTGCACACTTGCGATTTGCGCGGCATTTCTTGCGCCCGATGCGCCGCGCTTCCCACCCCCGTCCTTCAAGTGGCATCCACCGGACGCAAACCGGGTCGTATGACACTGATATCAGCCGCGGCGCAGGGGCGTGGGGCCGGGCGGCGCGGATCCACGAATCGCCCGTCAAGCCCGAGATTGCACCGTTCGCGCAAACCTGCATCCAGTTGTTTCGCGTGAGTTCATCCACCCCCAGTCCGGATTTCGACGGCGAGGAAACGCTGGCCGTGACCAACGGCCCGTTGCGCGAAAAACCAATGGGCTTTTTGGACCACCTCGAGGAGCTGCGCGGCACGCTGGTCAAGTGCGCGATCGTCTTCGCGCTGGTGGTCGCGGGCATCGCGTATTTGCTGCAGGACTTCGCCCACCTGCTGAACCTGCCCCTCGAGAACGTCCGCGCCGAGTATCCGCAGCTCAAGACCGACCTGATCACGAACAGCCCGATGGGCATCTTCAGCGTGGTGATCAACATCTGCGTGACGGGCGGCTTCGTGCTCTCGCTGCCGTTCTTCCTGTTTTTCCTCGGGCAGTTCGTGGCGCCGGCGTTGACGCAGCGGGAGTTGAAGGTCCTCGTGCCGACCATGCTGGCGGCGTTCGGGTTGTTTCTCACCGGCGCGTCCTTCGGCTACTTCGTCCTCGTGCCGAGCACGATCCGGGTGGCCTTTGAGCTCAACGAACTCCTCGGCTACACGGTGCTGTGGACAGCGGACGCGTATTACAGCCTGCTGATGTGGATGGTGCTCGGCGTCGGGGCTTCCTTTGAATTTCCGCTGCTCGTCGTGCTGGCGACCTACATGGGCCTGGTCGAGGTCGCGACGCTGAAGAAATACCGCCGGCACGCCATCGTGGTGATGTTCGTCATTGCGGCCATTGTCACGCCGACACCGGACCCGGTGAACCAGACCATGTTCGCCGTGCCGCTGATCTTCCTCTACGAGGCCTCGATCTGGGCCTCCACCTTCGTCGGCCGGCGATACAAGAAAGCCTGACGCCTACTTGGCGCTCTTCGCCGCGGCGCTGACTTTGGTCATCACGCCCGGGTTCTTCTCCAGATAGCGGGTCAGAGCTTCGATCGCGCGGAAGGTCTCGGGGCTGATATGGTGCTCCATGCCCTCGACATCGTCGTAGATGATTTTCTCGTCGCCGACGCCAATCACGCCCAGAAAATCGGTCAGCAGCTGATGGCGGTGGGCGATCCGGCGCGCCACTTCCAAGCCGGTGCTGGTAAGCACCATGCCGCGGTATTTCTCGTACTTGACGAAACCTTCGCCGTCGAGCTTCTGCACCATGGCGGTGACGCTGGCCTGCGAGATTTTCAGCTCGGCCGCGATGTCGACCACCCGCGCGTAACCCTTGCGCGAGATGAGTTGCTCGATTTTTTCGAGGTAATCCTCCGCGGCGACAGTCGTGCGGAGGCGGGGCGTGGGGGCGGAGCCGGCCAAGGGATGGGCTGCCGGGCGGCGGCAGTTATTTGCGGTTCGAGCGCTGGAAACCGAACACGGTCTTCAGCATCTGCAAGGCGAGCCAAAACACCCCGGTCATGCACGCCGCGGCGAGCGTGGACCACAGACGGATCATCGTCGGGTCGTTGGAAGGCACGTGCGATTGCAGCGCGTAGTAGAAGAACACGAAAAAGCCGGCCGACAAAACCATGTCGAACAGGAAACCAACGATGGAAAAACGCTTCTTCTCCGGCGAGGACATGGGGGCAATCGAAGGAGCGCGGGAGGGATTGTCGAATAGAAATTTCTGCCGCTGCAGGAGGATGTCGATTTCCACGACGTCGCTGTCCGGGGAGAAATGCAGCTGCGCGCCGTTCTGGATGAAGACGTTGAGCATGGCCTTGTTCTCCCGGCGCACTTGGGCGAAGAGCCGGGGCACGCCCCGCCGCCGACCCAGCACCCGGAGGTAGCGGAGCAGGGTGGAGGCCATCCCGAGCCGCCGCTGCGAGTCGTGCACCAGAAACGCGCACTCGGCGGACTGGTTGTCGGGCGCATGCACGAGCCGGCCCATGGCCCAGAGATGCGACTCGGTGCCATCCCACCGCAGTCCGAAAATGCCCAGGGGGGTGTCCCGGGAGGTATCGGTGTGAGCCAGCTCGGCGGCACGTTCCGGGGTCATGTTCTTGATCAGGTAGCCGTAGCGGGCCCGGATGCTCTCGGTCGAGAGCGTGGCAAACATCTCCGCGACCATGGCTGCATCCCGGTCGTCGATCAGACGCAACCGGTAATCCTGCCCGTCCCGCAGGCGGACGAGGCGGGGCGGCAGGGTGGCAATAGGGGAGGGGGCTTTCACTGGCAGACCTTCGTTTCAAGCGCAGCAATTCTTTCTAGGCGCTGCAACGATTCCTATTAGACTGCGGCAGTCGCGGGAAGTTTATTGCGTGGAAAGTTTTATCCGTTTCAAGTGATGCCGTGACCTCCACGCACGACAATGCCCGCTCAAGTCGGGAGCTGGTCGATCAGCTGAAGAAATCGCAGATCTACCGCGATTATGAGAAGGCTTTTCGGGATACGACCGGATTGCCCCTCAACCTGCGTCCGATTGAGGCCTTTGATCTGCCCCACCACAATGACCCGAAGGAAGCGCCGTTCTGCGCGCTGATGGCGAGCACCAACCAGAGCTGCGCGGCCTGCCTGCAACTGCAAAAGAGGGTCGAAGTGGAGGCGCAAATGGAGCCGAAGACGCTCAAGTGCTTTGCAGGGCTCTGCGATTCCGCCGTGCCGGTGCGCGTGGGCGACAACCTGGTGGCGTTCCTGCAGACCGGGCAGATTTTTCTCACCAAGCCGAATCAGCGTGATTTCAAGCGCCTGACCCGTGAGCTGATGAACTGGGGCGTGCAGGCCGACCTGAAGCGGGTGGAAGAGGCCTATTTTCAAACCCGCGTGCTGGAGAAAAAGCAGTTCGACGCGGTGCTGCGGCTCCTGACCATCTTCGCCCAGCATCTCTCTTCCATCAGCAACCAGCTGATGGTGTCGGCGCAACAAGCGGAACCGCCGATGGTTGCGCGGGCCAAGGTCTTCATCCAACAGCATCAGGACGAGGAGCTGTCCCTGCGGCAGGTCGCCGGCGCGGTGAACACGAGTGCGTTTTATTTCTGCAAGATGTTCAAGCAGGCCACCGGCCTGACGTTCACCGATTATCTCGCGCGGGTCCGGATCGAGAAAGTGAAGAATTTGCTGATCAATCCGCACAAGCGGATCAGCGAGGCGGCCTACGAGGCCGGCTTCCAGTCGCTTTCACAATTCAACCGGGTGTTCCGCAAGATCGTCGGCGAGGCGCCGACGGGTTGGCGCGACAAGCTGCAGCGGCGAAACGGGTTAGCGACGTAAGGGAGGGTGCGACGGGCCGGAGCCCGATTGCCGGTGCTGGCAAACGGCGCAAAGCATGTGGAGCTCCCTCATCGCGAGGGTGTGGTAGCAGGCGAGGGTTTCGTCGAGTTCGACCTCCTGCTTGAGGACGTTGCCGGCGACGAGGTGCACGGCGAGTTCCCCGGTGGCGTAATAGGTGAGGAGGGGATTCATCCCGCATTCGCAATGTCGCTGGAGCGGCACCAAGAGCGACCGGGGGTTCACCGCCTGGTGTTTCTGCTCCCGCCGGCGGAGACCCTTGATCAGGTCGCTCAAGGTCTCGTCCATCATGAAAACCAACGTGTCCGGGTTGCCGAGGGGCGACAATGTCGGCTCGGTCCTCAGGAGGGTTTCCCACTCTCGTTTGAAGGACGGTCGCTGCGCCTCGAGCTGTTGAATCAGACTTTCGTCCACGCCGCCATCATGCCACGGAGCGGGGGGGGCTGCATTGCATGGCTTGGTGATAGCTGCGCATATCTTTGACGATCTGGCGGGCGCAACTGCGTGACTGCGCATTGTTTGCAAGGCAAGGCGCGGGAAAAGCAAGAGATGCACAGCTTGCCCGAAGGATTCCTTTATGCTGCCGTGAGACATCTCCACGCCATGTCCGTCATTCCTATCACCGTCTTCTTCAGCCTGCTTTTGGTCGGGCTTTTTGTGGTGCTTTTTGCGCGTGAACAACATCGCCAGCGCTTTTCCAGCGCCGAACGCGAATCGCTCCTGCCGCTGGCCGATGAAACCCCGCGCGTCTCCGGGCAGCCGGGTGACTCAGGAATTGCGGCTTCCGCCCCCCTGACTCCATCTTCCCCGGTGGCGTCCCGCGCCCCGCAACCCTTTCCCCCGTCCAACGTCAACGCCCGCTGATTTTCCCCATGCAAGGACACAAGATTACCATCGAGTTCAACGACAAGATCGTCCGCCAGTTCATGCTGGCGTCCATCCTCTGGGGAATCGTCGGCATGCTCGTCGGCGTGCTCGTCGCGACCCAGCTGAATTTCTGGCAGGCGAACTTCAACACCGCGTGGCTGACCTTCGGGCGCCTGCGCCCCCTGCACACCAACGCCGTCATCTTTGCCTTCGTCGGCAACATGATGTTCGCGGGCGTCTACTACTCCCTGCAGCGGCTCGTCAAGGCGCGGCTCGCCAGCGATTTCCTCTCCGCGCTGCATTTCTGGGGCTGGCAGGCGATCATCGTCTCCGCCGCCATCACCCTCCCGCTCGGACTCACGCGCGGCAAGGAATACGCTGAACTGATCTGGCCGATCAACATTGCCGTTGCGGTCATTTGGGTCGTCTTTGCGGTCAACTTTTTCTGGACGCTGGCCAAACGGAACGAGAAGTCCCTCTACGTCGCCATCTGGTTCTACATCGCGACGATCATCACCGTGGCGATGCTCTACATCGTCAATCACCTCTCCATCCCGACCTCCTGGGTTCACAGCTACCCGGTGTTTGGCGGAGTCCAGGATGCCCTCGTGCAATGGTGGTATGGGCACAACGCCGTCGCGTTCTTCCTCACCACTCCGATCCTCGGGATCATGTATTACTTCCTGCCCAAGGCGGCAGGGCGTCCGATCTATTCCTACCGCTGGTCGGTCATTCACTTCTGGTCGCTGGTGTTTCTCTACATCTGGGCGGGCCCCCACCATCTGCTGAACACCGCGCTGCCCAACTGGCTGCAGATGCTCGGCGTGACGTTCTCGCTCATGCTCTGGGCTCCGTCGTGGGCCGGCATGCTCAACGGTCTCCTCACCCTCCGCGGCGCGTGGGACCGGCTCCGCACCGACCCGATCATCAAGTTCTTCGCCGCCGGCGTGACCTTCTACGGCATGGCCACCTTCGAGGGGCCGCTCCTTTCGATCAAATCGGTCAACGCACTCGCGCACTACACGGACTGGATTGTCGGCCATGTGCACGCCGGAGCCCTGGGTTGGAACGGGTTCATGGCGGCGGGCATGTTCTACTGGCTTGTGCCGCGGCTTTGGAACCGTCCGCTGTATTCCACCTCGCTGGCCAACCTGCACTTCTGGCTCGGGACGTTCGGCATGTTGCTCTACGTCGGCGCGATGTGGGCCTCCGGCATCTCCCAGGGCCTGATGCTCAATGCCACCATCGAGGGCGGCACGATCCTCAAGTATCCGAATTTCATCGAGACGCTGAATGCGATCCGTCCGCTCATGCTCCTGCGGGTGGTGGGTGGCAGTCTCTACCTCGTCGGTTTCATGATCATGGCGTGGAACATCTGGCAGTCCATCCGCGGCGCCCAGACCGTCAACGGCACGATCGAGGTCTATCCGGAAGCGCACACCGCCGAGGAAAAACTTTCCGTCCGCGGCACGATCGCCAACGCCCCGATTGTTTACACGGTGATCACGGCCGGCGGCGCCATCATCTGGATGTTTACCAGCGGCTGGGTCAACATCCTGGGCCTCTTCGGCACCGTGGCGGTCGCGCTCATGGCCTTCGGCCATTACCAGACGCGCGGCACGAAATGGGGCGAATGGTATGACCGCCTGTTGATGAATGCCCTGCCGTTCACCGTACTCACCTTTGTCGCCGTCGCCGCCGGCGGACTGATCCAGATCATCCCGATGATTTTGGTCGATCGCCACCTCCAGACCGAGGACCGCGTGGCCGAGATCTATACCCCGCTGGAACTCGCCGGACGCGACATCTACGTGCGCGAAGGCTGTTACAACTGCCACTCGCAGATGATCCGCACGCTCGTGCCGGACGTCATGCGTTACGGCGATTACTCCCGCCTCGGCGAATCGATCTGGGATCACCCCTACCAATGGGGCTCGAAGCGCACCGGCCCGGACCTCGCCCGCATCGGTGGCCGTTACAACCACGCGTGGCACTACGATCACATGCTCGACCCGCGTTCCATTTCCACCGGTTCCAATATGCCCAACTACCCCGTGCTCACCCAAAACGAGACCGACTACGCGAGCCTCGCGCGCAAAGTCAGCGTGCAACGCACCCTCGGCGTGCCTTACCCGTCGTGGTCCGACACCATGGTCAACACGCTCGCCCGCGAGCAGGCCAAGGAAATCGCCCGCGACCTGCAGGCCCAGGGCCGCTACGTCGATGCCGACAAGGAAATCATCGCGCTCACCGCCTACCTGCAATCCCTCGGCCAGAAATCAACGTCCCTTGCCCCGCCCCGGTAACGCCCGCCCTGCCTTCCCCCGAAATCCAAACCAGGAAACCCTCCCATGCTCAGCCGCATCATCTACGAAGAATGGCACCTCGTTTTTCCGGTTGTCGCCCTCGCCGTGGCGTCCCTCGTTTACCTCGCCGCCGCATGGCGCGCCAGCCGCATGAAACCCTCCCAGGCCGACCGGCTCGCGCGACTCCCGTTCGAGACCGAGTAAACCCGATGCCGTCCGGATCCCGGAGCTCGCGACTCCGGTCCGCGTCCCCCTTTCCTCCTTCCCGCCTCCCTTGCTCTTCCCATGAATCAGCACTCGCAACCGCCCCGTGAGGATGGAGACGAAAAACTTCGTCCGCACATTTACGACGGCATTCAGGAATACGACAACCCGCTCCCCAACTGGTGGCTGTACCTCCTCTATGGGATGATCGCGTTCAGCATCTTCTATTGGTTCGCCATCGAGATCGCCCGGATCGCCCCCACTGACGGCGAACAGGTTGACGCCGCCATGGAGCAGATTGCCGCGTCCAAGATGTCCTCGTCCATCGATGTTTCCAACGACGAGATCTTCTGGGAGATGAGTCAGAATGCGGTCTTCACCGACGCCGGTCGCCAGACTTACAATTCCCTCTGTGTGCAATGCCACCTCGGGAGCATGCGCGGTAAGGGCGAGAATCCCGCTGCCGTCGGCCCGGACCTCACCGACCGCGCGTGGATCCACGGCGGCACCCCCAAGGAAGTTTACGTCAGCGTCGCCCAAGGCGTTTTGGCCAAGGGCATGCCCGCATGGGAACCCGTCCTCGGCCAAAAGAAAACCGCCGAAGTCGTCGCCTACCTTCTCAGTCGCCATCAAAAAGGCGAAGAAATCACGGTCGAAATCTCGAAATAGTCAGCTCCGGGCCCGTCTCGCCATGGACGCCTCCACCCGCCTCGCTCAACCCACGCCATGAGCGCAGATCCCAAACCCAGTTCATCCTCCGAACCGACGCCGTTCAATCGTCCGATGCCGCCCGGACCTGCGCACCCCCGGTCCGCGGCGCAACGGCATGTGCCCAACCGTGACTCACTCACGACGGTCAATGAGGATGGCTCGCGCTATTTTTTGCACCCGGCGGATGTCCATGGCTGGTTCACCCGCTGGCGCCGCCACTCGGGGCTGGCACTGATCGCGATCTACCTGCTGTTGCCGTGGATTCCGGTGGGCGGGCATCCGGCAGTGTTTCTCGACGTGGGGGCCGGGCGTTTCCATTTTCTCGGTTACACCCTCGCGGCCCAGGATGTCTGGTTGCTCTTCTTCGGCGTCACCGGCTTGGGCTTCGCCTTGTTTTTTATCACCGCGCTCCTCGGGCGCGTCTGGTGCGGTTGGGCGTGCCCGCAGACGGTGTTCCTCGAGCATATTTACCGCCGGATCGAACGGATGATCGACGGGGATGCCCCCACCCGCCGCCAGCGCGATGACGCCCCGCTCACCGGTTCCCTGCTGTTGCGCCGGGTCGTGAAGCACGCCCTCTACATTGCCGTTTCGCTGATCATCACCCATCTGTTTCTCGCCTATTTTGTCAGCATTCCCGAGGTCTGGCACATGGTGAGTGCGGCCCCGGCGGAGCACTGGGCCGCCTTTGTCTTCGTGTTCATGGCGACCGGCATCCTCTATTTCAACTTCGCTTGGTTCCGGGAGCAGCTCTGCATCGTCATCTGTCCCTATGGGCGCCTGCAATCGGCGCTGACCGATGATCACACGCTGAATATCGGCTACGATGCCGTGCGCGGCGAGCCGCGCGGCAAGGTCGGCACCCCGGATGCGGGCGCGTGCATCGGTTGCAATCGCTGTGTGCAGGTGTGTCCGACGGGCATCGATATTCGCCACGGATTGCAGCTCGAATGTATCGGCTGCGCGGCGTGCATCGACGCGTGTGACGACATCATGGTCAAGGTGGACCGCCCGAAGGGCCTCATCCGCTACGACTCGCATGCCGGCTTCGCAGGTGGCCGTCGACAGTGGGTGCGGCCGCGCACCATCGTCTATCTCGTGCTGCTCGTGATCGGCATCACCGTGGCGGGCTTCGCGTTCACCTCGGTCAAACCGGCCAATTTCATGGTCATGCGCATGAGTGGCGCGGCCTACTTTGTCGGACCGGACGTGGTGAGGAACCAGTTCATGGTGCGCCTGCTCAACAAGCACAACGACTCGGCCGTTTTTCACGTTTCGCTCGTCGGCTTGCCCGCCGGGGTCACCCAGAACGGCTTCAATGTGCCGGTGACGGTGGAGCCACAGGCCGAGCAGGTCACGCCGCTCGTGCTCCTCGTAAATCGCCGGCACTACACGGGCCCGTTCAAGTTCACGCTCCTCGTGCAGGACGCGGAGCGCACGTTCACCCTGTCGCGCGAGGTCGAGTTCCTCGGTCCCGATGCGCGCCTGCTCAAGGAGGAGGACCTTGCCAAAGGCATCACCCGCTGACGGATCAACGGTCGATCCCAAGTCCGGTCGCTCACTCTGGTGGTGGGTCGCCGGCGGCTTTCTCTTTCTTGCGATTCTGTGGACGGTGTTGTTTTCCGTCGCGTCTCTCGCTGACATCAAGACCGTGCCGGACGCGCCGGCCAAGCGCACGCGGGGCTGACCATGGAACTCGCGGGCATCACCGGTCCTGGCACGGCGTTCATCGCCGGTCTCGTCACCAGTCTCCACTGCGTGGGCATGTGTGGCCCGCTGGCGTGCGCCCTCATGCCGGCGACGCGCGACAAGTATGATCCGCAGACGATCAGCACCGTCTACCACCTCTCGCGCCTCGCCGGTTACGGCGTGCTCGGCGCGCTGGCCGGCGGGGTGGGGCGGCTGCCGCTGACGTGGTTGAGCGCCGACGTCGCGCGCTACCTGCCGTGGTTGCTCGTGCTGTTCTTTGTTGCGGTGGCGGTGCGCTTCGATCAGCGCCTGCCGCGCGTGGCCGTGCTGGGGCGCGCTTACCAATGGGTCTCGACCCGCCTGCGCGGCCGCTCGCGGTTGTCGTCGGCCGCGGCCCTCGGCGTGGCCACGCCGCTGCTGCCGTGCGGACCCCTGTATTTCCTCGTCTCGCTGGCCCTGCTCTCGGGTTCGGCCCTGCGCGGGGCAGAGACGCTGCTGGCCTTCGGGCTCGGCACGGTGCCGCTGCTCTGGTTGGCGCAGACCAACTTCCACTGGCTGCGCGCGAAGTTCGGCCCCGTGTGGCTGTCGCGCGCGCAGACCATCCTCGCCCTCGCCATCGCCGCGGTGCTCGTCTGGCGGTTGCGCAGCACGCTGGGTTTCGATGGACCGAGCGTGGACAACTTTGTCTGCTTCTAGGATGACAGCCCCGACGCGAAAACACGGAGTGGAGGACGTCGCGGTGCGGGCCGCTCCCTCGCACCAGTGCCGGCACTGCGGGGTGCCGCTGGTCACGGCGCCCGCACGGGAGTCCGGCTTCTGCTGCTCGGGTTGCTCCTATGTTTACCGGCTGGTGCACGAGCACGGTCTCGAGGGCTACTACAGGATCAAGGACGCGGTGATCGCGCCGGCGGACCAGGTCGTCTTCCAGCCGCGCGACTACCTGTGGCTGACCGAGCTGCAGCAGCACGCCGAGCGGGATTCCGCCACGCCGGAGCTGACGCTCGAGGTGCAGGGCATCTCCTGCGCCGGGTGCGTGTGGCTGATCGAGAAAGTGTATCACCAACAGCCCGGGGCGCTTTTCATCGAGACGGATGCGCAGCTCGGCCGGATGCGTTTCCGCTGGGCGCGCGGGGAATTTGACGCGGCCGGTTTTGCCCGGACGCTGCAGTCCTTCAATTACCTGCTTGGTCCGCCGGGCTCGGAGCCGGCCGTGCTCGAGAGCAAGCTGCTCGTGCGGCGCATCGGTCTGTGTGCTGCGTTCATGATGAACGTCATGCTGTTCGCCCTGCCGGCCTATTTTGGCATGGAGGAGTCCTTCGCCTACGCAGGCCTGTTCGGCACCCTGTCGATGGCCTTTGCCACGCTCAGTGTGCTGACGGGGGGAACCTATTTCTTCGGCCGCGCGCTGCTGGCTTTGCGGGATCGCGTGCTGCACATCGATCTGCCGATCGCGGTCGGCATCATCGGTTCCTATGTCGGTTCCGTCTACGGCTGGCTCACGGGCGAGGAGTCGATCGTCTATTTTGATTTCGTGGCGACGTTCATCGTGCTGATGCTTGTCGGCCGCTGGGCGCAGGTCGTCGCGGTCGAGCGCAACCGGCGTCGCCTGCTCACGGCGCAATCCCGGCCGCACAAGGTCAGCGTGGACACGCCGCGCGGCGCCGTCGACCGGCCGGTCGAGGAAATCGCGGTCGGTGATGTTTTCTCCCTGCGCTCCGGACAGGTCGTTCCGGTCGAGGCGCAACTTGAGTCCACCCTCGCCACCCTCGGCACGGCGTGGATCAGCGGCGAGGCCGACCCGCGCGAGGTGCGGCGGGGCGCCCGCGTGCCGGCCGGCGCGGTGAATCTCGGTCGCGGCCTCATCCGCTTGCGCGCGGCGCAGCCGTGGAGTGAGTCCCTGCTCGCCCAATTGCTGCGACCGACGGGCCGTGACCAATACCGCCACCGCCTGATGGAGCGCGTCATCGGGGGCTACTTGATCGGCATCTTTGGCGTGGCGGCGTTGACCGCGACCGGTTGGTGGACGACGACCCACGATCTGGCGCTGACGTGGGCGGCCGTGACCGCGGTCTTGGTCGTGTCGTGCCCCTGTGCCATCGGCCTGGCCTACCCGCTCGCCGACGAAATGGCGACGGTGGCGCTGCGGCGCTTCGGGGTCTTTGTGCGCGAGAGCGATCTGTTTCCGCGGCTCAGCCGGATCAGGAAGATCATCTTCGACAAGACCGGCACGCTCACGCTCGAGACCCCGGTGCTCGCGAATCCGGAAAAACTGCACGGACTGGCGGCGCCAGCCCGCGCGGCGTTGCTCGCGCTGGTGCGCGACAATCCGCACCCGATCAGCCAGTGCCTCAACGAGACGATCCTCGCGGATGGACTCACGCTCGGCCTGGACCCGATTTTGGCGCCGGTGCAGGAGGAGGCCGGGCACGGCGTTGCGTTGCGCGATGCGTTCGGCCTCTGGTCGCTCGGTCGGCCCGGCTGGCGGGGTGGCGCGGACCCAGCGTTGCCCGCACCGCGTGAACCGGACGGCGGCCACGATACCGAATTCGCCTGCGACGGGGTGGTGCTGGCGCGGTTTCACTTCACGGACTCGGCCCGACCGGGAGCGCGCGAGGAAATCGCGGCGCTGCACGCCGACGGGTTTGCCACTTACATTCTCAGCGGCGACCGCCCTGCCAAGGTGGCGCGAATGGCGACCGAACTCGGTATTCCGGCGGAGCACACGGTCGCGAGTGCGACCCCGGGGCAGAAGGCCGAATGGCTCCAGCGCGTGGATGCCAAGGATACGTTGATGCTCGGCGACGGCGCGAACGACAGTTTTGCTTTCGACGCGGCCTTCACGCGCGGCACGCCGGTGATTCATCGCGGGGTGTTGGAGGGCAAGGCGGATTTCTACTACCTCGGCCGCGGACTCGAAGGGCTGCGGCGGATGTTTGCCGTCAATGCCACCCGCCGTCGCACGCAGGCGTGGCTGGTGGCGTTTTCGATCACCTATAATCTCACCACGGTCAGCCTCGCGGCGTTCGGGCAGATGAGTCCGCTCATCGCCGCCCTGATCATGCCCGCGAGTTCACTGCTCAGTCTCGCGATCGTCGGCCTCGGCATGCGGCGCTGGCTGCGGGTGACCTGAGCCGGCCGGACGTCCGCGTCAGAACGCCTGCGGGATGGCAGCGGTAAGATTGAGCGGGGCACCGTCGGTCACGAGGAGGTTGTCCTCGATCCGCACCCCGCCAAGGTGTTGGTGCTCTTCAGCGAGCGCCCAATTCACGCTGTCGCGGTATTTCTCCCGTCGACCGGGATCATTGAGCAGCGCCGGGATGAAGTAGAGTCCGGGCTCGATCGTCACCGTGTGGCCGGCGCGCAAAATCAAATCCATGCGCAAGCTGCGCAAGCAGGGCCGGGGATCCTTCGTGCGGCCGGGTTCGAGGCCGCTGCCATCGCGCACGCCGAGACCGACCATGTGGCCGATGCCGTGCGGATAAAAAAGCATGTGCGCTTCCTGTTCCACGAGCGAAGTCGGGTTGCCCTTCATCACGCCCATGTCGACCAAGCTGCCGACCATGTCGATCGCCGCGCCGAAATGAATGTCCTTCCACTCGGCCCCATCGACGCAACGGGCGCAGCCGCGCGCATGGGCATTTTTCACCGCGGCATAGAGGTCGCGTTGAAACGCACTCGGCTGGCCTCCGGCCACGTAGGTGCGCGTGACGTCGATGACGTAGCGGTCGAGCTCGGCCCCGGCGTCGACCAGAATGAAGTCGCCGGCACGCGCGATGCGGTCGGGGGAAGGGGCGCCGTGGAAGACGGCCGCATGGGCACCGACGCCGATGATGGTGTCATAGCCGGTCTTGGTGGCACCTCCGCGGAAAAATCCGGCTTCCAGTTCGACCTGCATGCGACGCTCACTCACGCCGGGCACGAGGAAAGGTTGCAGCGCCGTGTAGCCATCCGCCGTGGCGACCGCGGCGCGGCGCATGAGGGCGAGTTCGCCCGGTTCCTTCGGGGCGCGCGCATGGCGCAACGCCTCGCGCACGCGCGTGGTGGTGGCGGGATCGGCGTTGGCCTCGGCCAATGGCACGCCGAGCATGGCGAGGCGGCGACCGGAGCGCGCCGCGAGCCACGCGGGCAGCCGGCTGAGGAACTCGCCGGGCAGTTGCTCGGCGCCATCCCACACGCGGTCCATCTCCGTCACCTCGGGCACGAAGGACACCCAGCCGCTCTTCGGGTCGAAGCCGAGCACGCCCCCGGGCGCCCCGGCATGCCCCGTCAGGTAGTAATATTCCTGGTGCGCGATGAACGGCAGCATCGCGTCGCTGATCTCCGGTTTGGGCAGCGCGTGACCGGCACCGACGAGGACAATCTCGTCCGTGAGATTCAAGGCGCGACTCATGCGTTCGCGGCGGGAGGGGTGGTCGATCGTCATGATAGAAGAGAGCCGGCCAGAGCTTCTGGCCGGCGCGAACCTGAGACAAGCCTATCGTGCCCCGCCGCGGAATTCGGCCGCGCCCCTTTTCCTTTCGCCCCCGTCGCGCCGCACCGCGCCCCCGTCGGTTTGTAATCCATTAGATTACAAACCGGCGGGACGGATGGCGCGGCTCAGTTTTTGGGCGCGGGTGCGGCGTCGAGCGCCGCCAGGGCTTTCCGGGCCGCATCGAAGTCGGGTTTGAGCGCGAGTGCCGCGGCAAACTCGGCCCGCGCTTCTTCCGGTTTGGTCAACTGCACCAACATCCGACCGCTGCCGTAGCGGGCACCGGCGTGTTGGGGATGGAGTTTTGCCGCCGCGTTGTAGTGCGCGAGAGCGGCCGCGAAGTCATCGTTGCGCTCGGCAATGTTTGCGAACTCCAGCTCCCCGAGGAAGGGATGGATCGCCTGCACGCGCGCCGCGGTGGCGGCCGCCTTCTCCATGCTGCCGCCGGCAATCTCCGGGGCGTTGGCATAGTACCGCGTGAGGCCGATCAGGCCGCCGAGGTGCTGGGGATTCAGTTCCACCGCGCGCTCGAACGCCTTTAGCATTTTGCCCGAAAGCATGGCCTTTTGGATGAAGTTTGCCTCGGGCATCAACCGGCTGATCGCGGAGCCGAGGTCGGCATGATAGTCGGGATTGGTCGCGTCGAGCTTGATGGCCTTTTCGAACTCGGCGACGGCCTCCTTGGCTTTTTGCTCCTGCAAGAGCGCCTTTCCCGCCTGGTGGGCGGCCGCCGCTTCACCGGCGGGAGTTTGGGCCAGGGCGGTGGCGACGAGGGAAAGCGCGAGGAGGGCGATGGTGGACAGACAGGGGATTTTCATGTTGGGCAGGGTTGAGGTTATTCTTGCTGGAGAGCGGAGGTGGGATTGAGGCGGGACGCGCGCCACGCGGGATGCAGGGCGGCGAGCACGGAGACGAGCGGGAGAAACACCGCGAGCCCGGCCAGCACCCACGGGTCGGTCGGTTCGACGCCGTAGAGGACGCCTTGGAGGAGTTGCGCCACGGCGAAGGCGCCGGCCAGTCCGACGGCGACTCCGGCGAGGGCGAGCCGGCCGGACTGGCCGAGCACCTCGGCGAGAATGCGCGCGGGCGTGGCGCCCAGCGCCATGCGAATGCCAAACTCGCGCACCTGTTGGCTGACGGTGAACGCCACGCTGGCGTAAATGCCAAAGGCCGACAGCCCCAGCGCGAGCGCGCCAAAAAGCGCAAACAGCTGGGTGCGCAAGCGGGGCACGGTGGTCGCCAAGGCAATGTTTTCCTCCATCGACCGGATGCTCATCGTCAGCGTCGGATCAACCGCGCGCAGCGCCGACTGCACTGCGCCGGTCGCGGCGACGCCGCCGCGACTGCGGACGACGAGAGTGGTGAAGAACCAGGCCGACTGCGTCTGCGGCACGTAGATCTGCGCCGTGGGCTCCTCCGCGAGGCTGTCCTGCTTCACGTTGCCGACCACGCCGACGACCTCGCGGTATTCGCGCGTCAACCACGGGATGAAAAGCAGGCGCTTGCCGAGGGCACTCTCGCCCGGGAAGAGTTTTTGTGCGAGCGCTTGGTTGATGATGCAAACCTTGAGCGATTTCGCCTCGTCGCGTTCGCTGAAGGTGCGGCCCTCCCGCAGAGGAATGTGCAGCGTGCGGAAGAAATCGGGACTGATGGAATTGAAGACGGCGTCGTCCGCGTTGCCCTCATCGCGCGGCTGGCCGTGCACCCAGAACGGGTAGCGTAACGTGATGCCGGTGAGGGGCGTGCTGTTCCCCACGGCGGCGGACTCGACGCCCGGCACTTGGCGCACGGCGTCGAGCATGCGGTCGTAGTAACGCGCGAGATCGGGAAAGTCGTTCCAGCGGCTTGGCGGGGGCGAGATCCGCACCGCGAGCACGTCGCGCGCGTTGAAGCCCGGGTCGGTTTGCTGGAGGTTGAGCAGGCTCTTCATCAGCAGAGCTGCCCCGGAGAGCACGATCAGCGTCAGCGCCACTTGTCCGGCGACCAGCAAGGATTGGATCTTGCCCGAGAAAATACTGGTGCCGCCGCGAGCGCCGCCGGACTTGAGCACCTCGTTCACGTTGGAGCGCAGGACCTGCCACGCGGGCAGGAATCCAAAGACCAGGCCCGTCAGCACCGAGAGGCCGAGAGCGAAGGCCAGCGCCGCGCCATCGACCCCGATGGCGTGCGAGCGCGGCACCAGCCCGGCCGGCAACTGCGAGGTGAGCAAGGGGAGCGCGCCCGCGGCGAGGGCGGCCCCCAGCGTGCCGCCGATCACGGCGAGCGCCAGGCTCTCGAGCACGACGCTGCGGGCCAGGGCGACGGGCGTCGCCCCAAGCGCGAGGCGCACCGCGAGCTCCTGCATCCGGCGCACGCCGCGCGCGAGCATCAGATTGGCCAAGTTGACGCAGGCCACCAGCAGCACGAGACCCACCGCCCCGATCAAGAGGAGGAGCGACCCGCGCATCGGGCCGATCCGCTGCTCCAGCAACGGCTGCAGCGCGACGGTCCAGCCGCGGTTGATCGAGGCGTAGTCGCGCGCGAGGGTGTCCGCCGTGGCCAGGGCCTCGGCCCGGGCCTGCTGCTCGGTGACGCCGGCCCGCAACCGGCCGACGGTGGACCAGAAGCGCGAGTCCCGGGCCATGTTCTCGGGGGCCTCGATCGGAAAAGGCAGCCATACTTCCACAAACTCCGGTTCGCGAAACTGCTCCGGCATGACGCCGATGATGAGGGTGGGCTCGTCATCGAGCATGATCGTCTCACCGACGGCGCTGTCGCGGGAGGCAAAGTGGCGGCGCCACGCGGCGTGCGAGAGGATGGCCGTGCGCGGTGCCGCGATGCTGAACTCGTCGACGTTGAAGAGCCGGCCGCGAATGGCCTGGAGCGCAAAGACGGCGAAGAACTGCTCGGTCGTCAGGGCCGCGACGAGTTGTTGCGGGTCGCCCCCGTTGGGCACGTAGGAGGCGAAGGCCGGCCGATAGGCGCCGAGCGCGGTGTAGGAGGTGGCGCGGGCGTGGTGATCGCGAAAGTCGGTGAGCGACAGGGCCGGCATTGCGAGGGCCTTCGCGGCGTTGATGCTGGAGATGCCCACCAGTCGGTCGGACTGCGGGTAAGGCAGCGGGTTGAGCACGATCGACTGGAAGATCGAGTAGATCGCGACGTTCGCGCCAATGCCGAGCGCGAGCATGGTCACCGCGAGCGCGGTGAAGCCGGGCGCGCGGCGCAGGGTGCGGAGGGCAGGGGAGATTTCAGCGAGAAAGGAAGTCATGGAGCAGGCGTGGGCCCCAAGATAACACATGCGCAGCCCCCATCCGCATCGGCTGGAAGTCAGGGTCATGGTCACCCTCCGGCATGACCCGGCCCCATGACCCGCCCGGTCCGTTAGATCAGGCCCATCTCGCGGGCGCGGAGCGCGGCCTGG
>JAUXOH010000305.1 GCA_030682505.1 Candidatus Didemnitutus sp.
TAATTCCGGCGGAGCCCCGGCCCTACCGCGATCCAGGGAATACGCCGGGACCGCTCGTCGTCCATGCTGTGCGTGATCCCCGAGCCGCCGTGATCAGAAGTCACGATGATCAGCGTGGACGGGCGCACACCCGCCGCGTCCAAGGCCGCCAGCACCGTCGCCACATGGCCGTCGACGCGCGCGATCGCCGCGAGTTGTTCGGAAGAGCCCCACCCCTTGGCGTGGCCCACCTCATCCACCTCGGGAAAATTGACCAACAGCACCTCGGGCCGGTGCGCGGTGATGATGGCGGCCGCTCGGGCCGCGACGACGGCGTCGCTCAGGTCCGGTTCGCCCGGGGCCGGATAACTGGCGTGTTGGATCGTGCCCGGTTTGTTGAGATAAAGGAACTTGGCCTTCCCCGCGACCATGGCCGTGCGGTAGCCGTTGCGCCGCGCCATCTCGAACAGCGTCGGCCGCGCCGGGTAAATCGGCTCCGTCAGCGGCAGCGGCTCGTTCCAATAAATCTTGTGCTTCCGCGGAACGACCGCCGTGACCATGGAGGTGTGCGAAGGCAGCGTCGTGGCCATCGCCGTCGTGCGGGCCCACATCGAATAAGCGCCCTCCGCCATGAGTCCGCGGATCACCGGCGCATCGGCGAGGAGCAACCGATCCGGGCGCAAACCATCCACACTGATGATCAAGACGCGCTCGATCGCTGCGATCGGCCGCTCGGGCTTTTCCGCGCGCACCAAGGTGAGTCCCAAGCCCACCGCCACCACGACGCCAAGAAAACGTTTCATTGCCCGCAAACTACAAGCGACCCGGGCGCTGTAAAGCTCGGCGCCGCGGCTGGGGTCACCCCTCTCCGATAAAAAGTGGTGTGCAAGGTGCGACATTCATGGTTTGCCTCCTGCACGGTCATGGCACGCGAACGCATCCTCGTAGCCCTCTCTGGCGGAGTCGACAGCTCCGTCGCCGCCCTGCTGCTCCAGCAACAGGGGCACGAAGTCGTGTGCGCCTACATGAAGAATTGGATCAACGAGGACAACGTCATCGGGCATTGTCCATGGCTGCAGGACATCGAGGACGCCCGCGCAGTGGCCGGAAAGCTCGGCGTGGAGTTCCGGGTGGTCAATCTGATGCATGATTACCGGCGGCTGGTGGTCGACTACCTGCTCGAGGGCTATCAGCGCGGCCTCACGCCGAATCCCGATGTGATGTGCAACCGTCGCGTGAAATTCGGCGTGTTTGCGGCCTACGCGCGCGCCGAGGGCTTCGCAGGCCTGGCGACCGGACACTACGCCCAACGCGTCGAGACGTCTCCCGGGGTGTATGGCTTGTTCGAAGGCGCGGACAAAAACAAGGACCAGACCTATTTTCTCGCACTGCTTAATCAGGAGCAGGTTCGCTTCGCCCGGTTCCCGATCGGGCACCTGGCCAAGCCCGACTTGCGCCGACTCGCGGTCGAGGCCGGACTGCCCACGGCGCAGAAAAAGGACAGCCAAGGCATCTGCTTCATCGGCGAGGTCAAGATGGCCGACTTCCTCCAAGCCTACGTGCCGGAACGGCCGGGACTGATCCGGCGGGCCCACGACGGCTTGCCGCTCGGCGAGCATCGCGGGCTGCACTACTACACGATCGGCCAGCGAAAAGGCATCGGCGTCCCCTCCAACACCGCCAATCAAGCCTATGTCGTGGTCGGCAAGCGGGCCGACGACAACGCGCTCCTGGTCGCCTTCGACGGACCGGATGCCCCGGGGCTGTGGACTTCCGAGTGCCGGGTGCACAGCCTGACGTTCGTCGGCGAACCGATTCCCGCCTCCACCACGCTGGAGTGCCGCGTGCGTTATCGCGACCCCCGCATTCCCATCCACTTCCGCTCCCCAGCAGCCCCGGGCCACGGCTCAGCTGCCGCGCCGGAGGCCCACCTCACCTTCGATCAACCGCAGCGCGCGCTGGCCTCGGGGCAGATCGTCGCCTTTTACCGCGGCGAACAACTCCTTGGTGGCGGCGTCTTCGTGTAGGCGCGCGCGCCCCCGGGCCCGAAGTGGCCGCCTTCGCGCTTGCGACTGTTCGGTATTCCGCAACGTTCTTTCCCTATGCCGCGGATTCCCATCGAGGACAATTTCATCGACGTGCTGGGCAAGGCCCAACGCGGACTCCATCTCACGGACGCCGAACTGGCGGCCAAGGCCGGGATCAAACCCGCCGAGCTCGTGGCGCTGCAGAAAGGCGAAATCCGCGATCATCCTCTCCGGGCGGTCGCGCGGGCGCTGCAACTCAACCCGGCGGCCCTCCTGTCCCTCGCCCGGCGTGAATGGTATCCGGAACAACCGCGTTTCCCGCGCGGCTTCGCGATTTTCAACTCCCCCTACGACGGCGAACTTACCGTCAACAGTTACCTCGCGTGGGACTCCAAGACCAAGCTCGCCGTCGCCTTTGACACGGGAACGGATGTCACCGCGATGCTGGACACCATTGCGGCCGAACGACTGACGTTGCGCTCCATTTTCATCACCCACACGCACGGAGATCACATTGCCGAACTCCCCCGCCTCGCCTGCGAGACCAAGGCCGAGGTGTGGGCCAGCGAACGCGAGCCCGTCGATTTTCCGGGCGCCAAGACCTTCGCGGAAAACGCGCATTTCCATGCCGGCGAGCTCGCCATCAAGACGTTGTTCACCTGGGGCCACTCGCCGGGCCAGACGACCTTCTTCGTGACCGGCCTTTCCTGGCCACTCGCGATCGTCGGCGATTCCCTGTTTGCAGCCTCCGTCGGCGGCAGCACCGAGCATTACGCCGCCCAGTTGAAAAACAACCGGGACAAGATCTTTCGCCTCCCGGCCGACACCGTGCTCGCCTGCGGTCATGGTCCACTCACCACGCTCGTGCAGGAGCGCCGTTACAATCCGTTTTTCGCCCGGTAGCACGGGATGGCGCGTCTCGTTGCGCACGAGAACGCCAATCGGCGCTAAACTTGCCCGCTTTCGAACCGATTACCCATGCGTCATCTCTTCTCCATGATCGTTTTCCGTCGCCGTTTGCGTCTCGCGGGCTGTTTGGCCGCCTTGGCGCTGGCGCCGGGCATGGTTGCGGCCCAGACGGTCGAATCTCCGGTTGCCCCAGCTCGGCAACAACTGACCATCCTGCTTGAGTCCGGCAGTGCTCCCTTCAGCTTCATCGACCTCGCAGGCCAACCCGCCGGATTCGCGGTCGATTTGACGCGGGCAATTGCGGAAGACCAAGGGTTCGAGCTCAAATTTGACCAACGTCCGTGGCAGGCCGTCTACGCTGATTTCCTGCAGGGCCGCGGCGATATCCTCGGTTTGGTGGCCTTCTCGGAGGAGCGCGCCCGGCTGATGGATTTTTCCATCACCTACGAGTTGATGTATTGCCGCCTCTACGTTCCGACAAATTCGGAACCGATTCGCACGACGACCGAGCTGGCGGGCAAGCGCATCGCGGTCATCCGCAACGCCATCACCCACGAATACGTTGCGCGGCATCCCGAATGGCAGGCAACGATCGTCCCCTGCGACAGCCTTGCCGAGTGTCTGCTCGCCGTTCAAAAGGGCCGGGCCGACGTCGCCCTCGGCATGCAGTTTGTGACGGACTATATCATTCGCACCCAAGGCATCGAGGGCATCGAAGCGACCGAACTCGAGTTGCGGGACATGAATTACCAACTCTGCTTTGCCGTGCACCGGGGTGAAACGCGCCTGCTGGCTCGTCTGAACGATGGTCTCACCAACGTCCGGGCCCACGGGACTTACGACCGGCTCTATGAGAAGTGGCTCGGTCCCCTCAAACCCCGGAAGCTGCGCTGGCGCGATTTCCGGCCCTTTGCCCTGCCGACGTTGGCGCTGATCGGCTTGGCGTTCGTGGTCTTCGGGTGGCAACGCCGTATGCTGGCCCGCATCTCTAGAAACGCTGCGGCGCTGCACGAGAGCGAGGAGCGCCTCTCGCTGGTGCTCGAAGGAAGCCAAGATGGCTTTTGGGACTGGAATGTGGCCAAGGGTGACATCCTGCGGAGCCCTCGTTGGTATGCCATGCTCGGCTACACCGCCGAGGACCTTGAGAAATCGCGCGGAGCTTTTGTTGGCCTGCTGCATCCTGACGACCTAGAGCGTGTACTCAGCAGCGAGCGAGAGATCCAGCAGGGACGGGACCATTTTTCTACCGAATTCCGCATTCGCACTAAATCCGGTGATTGGAAGTGGGTCCTTGATCGCGGCAAGGTCGTCTTACGCGATCCGGTGACGCGAACGCCCCTGCGCATTACCGGCACCCAGACCGACATCACGGTGCGAAAAACTGCGGAGCAAGAAAGCGAAAAGCTTCAGCGCAAGATGCAAGAAACGCAGCGGTTCGAGAGTCTCGGCCTGCTCGCCGGCGGCGTGGCGC
>JAUXOH010000306.1 GCA_030682505.1 Candidatus Didemnitutus sp.
GGATCATGTTACCCGGTTGTGCGCCGAAGGAACCACCGGTTCCGGCGGTGCCGGTGGCCAGTGAAGCGGATTTGCGGCGCGAACGGCACTTCGGCATCGCGATCGCGCACCAGCCGGGAGTGGAATGGCGCAACAGCGGCCTCGGCATCCGGATCATTGAACCCGGGTCGGGTCAGGCGCCCCAGCTGACCGACCGCGTGAAAGTAATCTATGTCGGTCGCTTGGCGGATGGCACGGTCTTTGACGACTCGCGCAAGCGGGGGAAACCAGCGGTTTTTGTCGTCAGCCAGCTTATCACCGGCTGGGCGGCGGCGATGTCGACGATGAAACCCGGCGGCAAGGCGGAGTTCTACATCCCACCTCACCTTGGCTACGGAGGACGGCGCGCGGGCAACATTCCACCCAACTCCGGTCTGATCTTCGAAGTCGAATTGATCGCGCTTAACCCGTAGGAAATTTTGCCAGCTTGGCATGGCGCCGCGCCCGACGCAGTGTTGCGCCCTATCCCATGCGCTTCTTGGAACTCAGAATTCCGCCCTTGGTCGTGGTCCTCATCACGGGTTTGCTGATGTGGTCCGTTGCCCGGACCGCGCCCGCCTTCCGATTTGAATCTTCTTTGCTCCGCGCCGCGGCACCGATTCCGGCGATCATCGGTCTCGCCATTGCCATGCTCGGCGTCGTGTCGTTTCGCCGGGCCCGGACGACCGTCAGTCCATTGAAACCGGAAACAGCGTCCGCGCTGGTGGTCTCGGGCATTTACCGTTGGACGCGCAATCCCATGTATCTGGGCGTGCTGCTGCTCCTCGCCAGTGGTGCCCTGTTTTTCGCCAATGCCTTGGGTTTCCTGTTCCTGCCGTGCTTTGTTCTCTACTTGAACCGGTTTCAAATCGCGCCCGAGGAAGCGGCACTGGCGGCCCGGTTCGGCGCGGAGTTTGCGGCCTACCGGACGCGCGTGCGTCGGTGGATCTAACGGGCGACTCAGGCGCCGGCCGGGCCTTCGAGGATCAGGCGGAGCGAATCGAGGCGGAGCCGCGCTTGCGTGATGGCGCCGACCGTGTGGGTGAGTTGTTCGCGGGCGAGCTCGATTTCCTGCGGCCGCACGTGGTCGTTGAGGTGGCGGAGATCAACCAGCCGTTGCACATCGGCGCCGAGGGCAACCGTGGCTTGGGCTTCGGCAGCCTGCTTCAACAAGCGGCTGCGCTCCTCGGCGCGCTCGGTGGCGGCTTCGAGCAGGCGCTTGAGCAGCGCCGCGTTGAAGCCACGGCGCTCGAGGAAGCGGTGAATGTCACTATCCTCGAAATCCCGCGCGAGCGACTCGGCCGTGCGCTCGTCGGTCAAATCCTTGCTGCGCACATCAACTACGACCCGCACCGGGGTGGGGGCGAGAAATTGATCCACGTGCCAACGCGAATCGGCGACGGTCTCGAGCACGAAGATTGCCTCCAGCAGGAGGTTGGGCGCGTCGGACTCGATCAAGCCGAATGCGGTCGAGCCGGTCTGGGAGTTGATCAACAGGTCCATGGCATCCTGCACGAGCGGATGATCGGCCGAGACGAAACGAATGTCCTCGCGGGCAATGGCGCGCGAGCGGTCGAAGGTCGCCAGCATGCCGTCAGCGGGAATCGACGGGAAACTTTCGACGAAGGCGTGACTCGGATCAAGCGTCACGTCGCCGTTCTCGTCTTCCTTGATGCGCACGCCGAAGTGGTCGAGGAGGTCGATCAAGAAATCACGGACGAACGGATCGGCATCGACGGCGCGCACGCGCTCGATCACCCGTGCGGCGATTTCCGGATTGAAGGAGTTGAGCTCGAGCAACCGGTCGCGGCCCTGCTTCATCTTAGCCGACAATTCGTGACGAAAGGCAACCGTCTCCTCGATGAAGGCATCGAGGTGAGCCCGCCCGTGGCGGCCGTGGCCATCCTCGAAGCCGAGGGCGAGTTCGAGCAAGCGGTCGCGAAACCGCTCCTGATAATCGTTGCCCCCGTGGAGGGGTGTTTCGAAGGCATCGATGCCGCGATGGTACCAGTCGGCGACGCACTCCTCGGCGCTGCCGGCGATGTAGGGCACGTGAATCCGGATCGTCTCGGTCTGGCCGATGCGATCGAGCCGGCCGATGCGCTGCTCGACGAGACCGGGATTGAGCGGCAGGTCGAACAACACCAAGTGGTGGGCAAATTGGAAATTGCGCCCCTCGCTGCCGATTTCGGAACAGAGGAGCAGTTGCGCGCCGTCCGGCTCGGCGAACCAGGCGGCGTTGCGGTCGCGCTGCACCAGCGGCAGGCCCTCATGGAAGAGGCCGACCTTGGCGCTGGTGCGCTCCTGCAACGCGGCTTCAAGCGCGAGCACCTTGCGCTGCGAACAGCAGATGAGGAGGACCTTCGCCGGGCGCAGCTCCTGGAGAAATCCGACCAGCCAGTCCATCCGGGGATCTTCCTTGAAGGAATAGCGGATCTCCGCCTCGGTGCCCATCTCCTCCGCGCGCAGCTCGCGCGCCACGCGAGCCAACTGCGTGAGGTTCGTCTCGTGGAGGGGAACGGGGAGATATTTGCGCTGGGGAAACCCCGTCATGGCCGAGCGAGTGTTGCGAAACACCACGCGCCCCGTGCCATGCTGGTCGAGCAGCGTGCGGAGCAAGCTTTCCCGTGCGCCGGTGCGACCCTTGGCCAGTCCGTCAAGATGTTCGTGCAACCGCTCCGGATCGCGACCGAAGAGCTGCTTGAGCGTGGTGAGGTCGGTCGCAGTCAGTTTCTTCTTCTCGATGATCTTGCCGGCGATGCCCGCGACCGAGCCAAAGCGGTTGGTCTCGGTGACGTAGGCGCTGAAATCGTCGTAACGATCCGGATCGAGCAAACGCAGTCGGGCAAAATGGCCGACGAGGCCGAGCTGGGTGGGCGTGGCGGTCAGCAACAGCAGGCCGGGCGTGAGCCGGGCGAGCGCCTCCACCAGCGCATATTCCGGACTGATCAGCTCCGGTGACCATTCGAGGTGATGCGCCTCGTCGACCACGACGACATCCCATCCGGCGGCGGTCGCCTGTTCGCGGCGCACCTCGCTGCGGGCGAGGAACTCCACACTGGCGAGCGCGAGCTGGGCGGAGAGAAACGGATTCTGGCCGGGCTCGCTTTGCTCAATCGCGCCGCAGCGGTCCTCGTCGTAGATGCTGAACCACAGGTTGAACCGTCGGAGCAATTCGACGAACCATTGGTGCGTGAGTGATTCCGGCACGAGCACGAGCACGCGGCGGATGCGACCGGTGACGAGCAGGCGCTGGAGAATCAGGCAGGCTTCAATCGTTTTGCCCAAGCCGACCTCGTCGGCCAGCAGCACGCGCGGGACTTGGCGCGCCGCGACTTCGTGCAGAATGTAGAACTGATGGGGAATCAGCTGCAAGCGGCCGCCGAGAAAGCCCCGCACGTCGGATTGCCGGAACCGCGCCTGCGCCTGCAGAGTCCGGTAGCGCAAATCGAAGACTTCACCCGGATCAGCCTGTCCCGCGAGGAGGCGCTCGGGCGGCAGGCTGACGCTGGTGACATCGGAGATGGCATTTTCGCAGACGCGCCGCCCGCCGCCGACGTAGGTCAGGAGGCCGTTGTCGTCCTCGACGGACTCGACGATCAGTTTGGCCCCTTCGCGGGGCGTGACCGTTTCGCCGACCGCAAATTGCACGCGTTTGAGCACCGGAGTGCCGAGCGCATAGAGCCGGGTTTCGCCGGTGGCCAGAAAGGCGATGTTGACGCGGCGGGCCCCGCGATCGACCGACGCCACCACCCCGAGACCCAGTTCGGGTTCCCGTTCACTCATGCACCGCTGACCAACTACGCCGAGAGACATCCTGCCATCAGGCCAAGCGGTCGGCGGCAAATCAACCCCGTTTCGATTTTCTTTGCGCGGGGCGGCCACCACCTTTGCGCGCGCGGGCGCTCACCCAGCGATGAGGGTCTTGAACCCGCCGTAGGCCATGCGCGTGCAGTCGAAGGGCATTTTCTTCGGATCCGAGCACATCGCCCCGAGAACAGGATCCTTCATGGCCTTGGCGTTCACCTGGTCGCGGTGTTTCTTGGATTTGTAGGTGATGAACGAAAACATCACGGTTTCGCCCGGCTTGGTTTTGGCGAAGGTGGTGAACGACAGCATTCCGGGGATTTTCAGGTCGTCGCCGACGCACTCCATATAGGAGAGGGCACCGTGGCCCATCCAGACCCTCGCGGCTTTTTGGGCCAGCTTCCGGTAGGCAGGAAGTTTTTTCTTCGCAACGGGCAGAACAAAGCCATCGACATATTGGGGCATGGGGAATCTCCGTGGTTGGGGGTGATGGATCCGGAGCCTAGTGAGGCCGGGCCGGGCATAAAGCCTTGAATTTCCCACTGACCCCGGGATCCATCACGACCGCAGCAGAATTTGATTCAACGTTTGAGATATCCCGCTAGGGTCTGCCGATGGAATCCCCGCCCTGGCACGAGCTCGACGACGAACTATTGCTGGAAAAGAAGATCACCCAACTCGGCTTGACTCTTACGGGGACACCGCTGCAGGCCCATGTGCAACAGCTTCACGACGAGCTTACCCAGAAGGGCCTGACGTTTCATCCGCCCTGTCTGGTCGGCGATGAGTGGTTCGTGCCGGTTGGCATTCCGGCGATCTGCGTGCCCTTTTTCCTCGTGCATGAACGCCTGCGGAAGCTCGAAGCGAAGATGATGCTCGAGGTCGAGGGTGACACGCCGGAGTGGTTCATGCGCCTGATCCGTCACGAGGCCGCCCATGCCTACGCCTACGCTTATCAACTTTTCCGCAAACGAAAATGGCAGCGCGTGTTTGGCAAGACCTCCGCCGACAACACCCCGGAGTTCTATCGGCCGCGGCCCTACAGCCACTCCTATGTCGTGCACCTCGACGGTTGGTATGCGCAGAGCCACCCGGATGAGGACTTTGCCGAAACCTTCGCGGTCTGGTTGACGCCCGGGCTCGACTGGCGTGAGCGGTTCAAGGGCTGGAAGGCCCTGCAGAAACTTGAGTATGTGGATGAACTGATGCGGTCCATCGCCGGGCAGTTGCCGCCCTATCAGCCGGCCTTTCGCGAAAAGGATTTCAACTGTCTCAACATCAAGTTGAAGACCTACTACGCGCGGAAGCGGAAGCAGAACGAGGACACTTATCCCGATTTCTATGACCGCGATCTCCGGCAGCTCTTTGCCGGCGCGCCCGAGGCCGGCGAGGCCAAGAAGGCCTCGGTCTATCTGCGGCAGCGCCGCCGTCACCTGCGCGACGCCGTGTGCGAGGCGACCAACGAAAAGAAATACCGCGTGCACAAGCTGCTCTCCCGCCTGATCGACCGGTGCGACCAGCTCGGCCTGCACCTCGGTCCGGGCGACGCCCTGCCGGACATGCCGGTGGCGGCCTACATCACCACGCTGGTGATGAACTACCTGTTCACCGGAAAATTCAAACGCACCAAGTAACCATGCGAAAGAAACTCAAAATTCTCACGCTGCTCGACGCGGTCCGGCCCACTACGCTCGATCAGGACCTGACCCCCGAGCTGAAGACTGCAGACTGGAAGACCGAGGCCGCGGTGTTCGCCGCCCTCGACGAACTGGGTCATCCGCACGAGCAGGTGGTGCTCTTTGACGATCTCGATTTGCTGCGCCAGAAACTCCAGACCTTCAGTCCCGATGTGATCTTCAATCTGGCCGACCAGTTTCGGAACAACCGGTCCTTCGACCAGCACATCGTGTCGTTTCTCGCGATGGGGG
>JAUXOH010000326.1 GCA_030682505.1 Candidatus Didemnitutus sp.
ACAGGAAGAGCAGTCGCGCATCACGGTGGAATTCAACTTGGGCCGGAACGTCGATGAAGCCGCCAACGATGTGCGCGATCGCGTCTCCCGGGCGCGGGGCCGTCTCCCGAGTGAAATCGAGGAACCACAGGTCACCAAGGCCGACTCCGATGCTTCTCCCGTCATCACCCTGTCGTTCAATTCGGATCGCTACAGCCGGCTCGAATTGCGCGAACTCGTGGAGCGCATTGCGCTGCAACGGCTGCAGACGATTCCCGGAGTTGGCACCGTGGGAGTTCGCGGGCCGCGCTACGCGATGCGCCTCTGGATCGATAGCGACCGGTTGGCGGCCCATCAGTTGACCGTGGCCGACGTCGAGAACGCCCTTCGCCAACAGAACGTTGAAATTCCGGGCGGCCGCATCGAATCCACCTCGAGGGAGTTTCCCGTCCGCATCGAAGGCCGCATGACCGAGGTGTTGGAATTCGAGAACCTCGTCCTCGCCACGCGGGGCGGACATCAGGTGAAGTTTTCAGACATCGGTCGCGTCGAACTCGGGGCCGAAGAATACCGCTCGGAGAGTTATTTCAAGGGCAAGCCCACCGTGGGCGTGCAAATCCTCCGCCAAGCCCAGGCCAATCTCCTCGATGTGGCCAACGGCGCGAAGGCCATGATCCCCCTGATTCAGGCAGACATGCCCGAAGGCGTGAATGTTGAGGTCGGCTTTGACAGTTCGGTTTTCGTCGATCGCTCGGTGAAGGAGGTTTACCACACGCTCTGGCAGGCCGGCGTGCTGGTCGTGCTGATGATCTTCCTCTTTTTGCGCGACTGGCGGGCCACCATGGTGCCGCTGGTGGCGATTCCGGTGTCGATCATCGGATCGTTCGCCGTCATGTCGGCGTTGGGCTTCTCCATCAATACGCTGACCTTGCTCGCCTTGGTCCTCGCGGTCGGCCTCGTCGTCGATGACGCGATCGTCATGCTGGAAAATGTCTACCGTCGCATTGAAGCGGGAGAGGAGCCGATTCATGCCGCGGTCTTCGGCGCCCGGCAGGTGGCTTTTGCAATCATCGCGACCACGCTGACCCTGGCGGCGGTCTTCCTGCCCGTTGCCTTTCAGACCGGACAGACCGGACGATTGTTTTATGAATTCGGCATCACCTTGGCGGTGTCCGTGTTCGTCTCTTCCTTCGTCGCGCTGACGCTCACGCCGATGCTGTGTTCACGGATGTTGCGCGCGAAATTTGTTCAGGGTCGTTCGGTGCACGGTTGGTTTTATGAGAAGACGGAACCGTTCTTTGTCTGGTTGAATGCGCTTTTTGAACGCACCCTCAAAGGTGCGCTGCGCTTCCAACCGGCCATCTTGATCGCCGCCCTGCTCTTTACGCTCGGGGGCATGGCGCTCTACACGCAGTTGCAACGCGAGCTCACTCCGCTGGAGGATCGCGGCATCTTCATGGCGAACCTGATTGCGCCCATTGGGGCGACGCCCGAGTACCTGCGGCTCTACTCCTATGACATGGAGCAGACAATTCTGAAGGTCCCGGAGATGGAACGCACCTTTCATCGGACCGGGGACGGTGGTCGCGCCTTTGTTTTTGCCACGCTCAAGCCGTGGGAAGAACGCAAGCGCAAGACCCAGGAGATCACCGCCGACCTGCGCCGGCAGTTTCAACGGGAAGTGACCGGCGGTCAGGCGACGGCGAACCCGGTGCGGCCGTTCGGGCGCGGCCCCCGCGGAGGCAGCGGGGGGGTGAATCTGGTGCTTCTCGGCAGCGACTTCGACGAACTCCAGCGGCTCGGCAATGAGTTTATTGTGACCATGCGGGAGAGCGGTCAGTTCCAACAGCCGCGGGTTGATCCGTCCCCGACGAAGCCCCAGCTCGATGTGCAGATCGACCGGTCGAAGGCCGCCGACTTGAAAGTGCCGGTGAGCGCCATCGCCTCGACGCTTGAATCCCTGCTCGGTGGCCGGCGGGTGACGGAATTTCAGCGCGGCAATCAACAATACTATATCATCGTGCAGGTGACGGATGAGAATCGCGCCACGCCCGGCGACTTGGGCCGACTTTACGTTCGTTCGACCGACGGCGTCTTCGTGCAACTCAGCAACGTGGTGACCTGGTCCGAGAATACCGTGCCGGAGAGTTACCCGCACTTCAACCGCTTGCGGGCAGTCACCGTCTCCGCCCAGATGGCCGAGGGACTGACGATCGGTGACGGCGTTTCCTTCATGGAAAAGTTGGCGACGGAAAAATTGCCCGCGGGTTACACCTATGCCTGGGACGGGGAAACGCGGGAGTTTGTCGAGAGCGGCAATGACACCGTCATTCTTTTCGGTCTGGCGCTGGTTTTCACCTTTCTGATTCTGGCGGCGCAATTTGAGTCGTGGATCCATCCGACCACGATTTTTTCCGGGGTGTTCATCGCGATTGCGGGTGGATTGCTGGTGCTCTACTGCACACGGTTCTGGGGCGTGGCGATGACGGACAATCTCTTTTCCCGCTTCGGGCTGATCATGTTGATCGGTCTCGTGGCGAAGAACGGCATCCTGATTGTCGAATTCGCGAACCAACTGCAGGTGGAAAAGAAGATCGGTGCCGCGCAAGCAGCCTTTGAGGCGGCGGCCCTGCGGTTCCGTCCGATCTTGATGACGTCGATTTCGACCATTCTCGGCGCGGTGCCGATTGCCTTTGCGACCGGCGCCGGAGCCGAGACCCGCAATCCCATGGGGATCGTGATTGTGGGCGGCCTGCTGCTTTCGACCATCATCACGCTCTACGTGATCCCGATCGTCTACCTGCTGATGGACAAACTTTGCGTCAGGTTTACCGGTCGGAACAGCGCCCACGGCTTGATCAAGGCGAGGGAAATCGAGCGGGAGACGCAGTCGTTGCCCGCAGGCGCGCAGTGAGATTCCGGGCACGGCCGCCCGGTCGGCAGATGGAGACCGCGGGCGTGGTGTTTCCGTGACGAACAATGACGTAACCTGGGCAACAAAAAGGGCGGCCGCTGGGCCGCCCTAGGAAAAACGTCGGGAAAGAAATTACTTCCCAGCTTTGGCCGCCTTTTGGCGGGCCCCGTTGTTCAGGATGCGCTTGCGGAGACGAAGGCTCTTCGGGGTAACCTCGACGAGTTCATCGGCGGCGACGTATTCAATCGAGCGCTCGAGCGACAGCTTGGTCGCCGGCGTCAGGCCGGTGGCGACACCGTCGCCCTGGGAGCGGAAGTTGGTGAGCTTCTTTTCGCGCACGGCGTTGATAGCGATGTCTTCGTTGCGGGGATTCTCGCCGACGATCATGCCTTCGTAGACCTGCTCGCCGGGATTGACGAAGAGTTTGCCGCGTTCCTGACACATGACCAAGGCGTAGCCGGTGGTTTCGCCGGCCTCCGTGGCGACGAGAGTGCCCGTGATGCGGGTGAGCACTTCACCGGCGTAGGGAGCGTATTCCTTGAAGAGATGGCTGAGGACGCCGCGGCCGCTGGTGGCGTTGACGACGTCAATTTCCATGCCGATGAGGCCGCGGGTCGTGATCACGGCTTCGAGCATCGTGGAGTGAGTCAGCTTCTCCATGTTCGTCAGACGGCCTTTGCGGTTGGCGAGATTCTGCATGATCGCACCGACGCACTCGTCGGGGATTTCGATCCAGACGGTCTCGAATGGTTCGTGGCGTTGGCCATCGACCATCTTTTCGATGACGGTGGGTCGCGACACGAGCATTTCAAAACCTTCGCGGCGCATGGTCTCGACCAGCACGGCGATCTGCATCGCGCCGCGGGCCTTGACGTTGAAGATGCCGGCTTTGTCGGTGTCCTCGATGTAAATGGAGACGTTGGTCTTCAGCTCGCGCATCAGTCGCTCGCGCAGCTGGCGGGAGGTAACGAGCTTGCCTTCCTGACCCACCAATGGACCGTCGTTGACGCAGAATTGCATCTCGAGGGTGGGCGGGTCGATTTGGGTGAACGGGAGGGCGTGGCCATCCTCGCGCACGTCAAGGGTGTCGCCAATGTCGACGTCTTCAAACCCGGCGAGACCGACGATGTTGCCGGCGACGGCGGATTCGACTTCGCGTTGGCCGAGGCCGGTGAATTCAAAAATCTTGGTGATCTTGGCGCGGACGCGTTTTCCATCCGAGTGGCGGATGACGAAAACGGGGTTACCGATGTTGATCGTGCCGCCGAGGATCTTGCCGACCGCAATGCGGCCCACGTAGTCACTCCAGTCGATGTTCGACACGAGCATGTGGAAGGGCTCGGACGGCTTGGCAAAGGGGGGTGGAATGTGATCAATGATCGTTTGGAAAAGAGGGGTCATGTCCTTCTTTTCTTCGCCGAGGTGATACATCATGTAGCCATCGCGGCCGGAGCCGTAGACCACCGGGGCATCGAATTGCTCTTCGGTCGCGTTGAGTTCCATGAGGAGCTCGAGCACCTTGTCATACATCTTGGCCGGCTCGGCGTTGTCGCGGTCGATCTTGTTGATCACGATGACAACCTTCAGGCCATGGGCGAGGGCCTTGCGGAGCACGAAACGGGTCTGGGCCTGGGGACCATCGTAGGCGTCGATGACCAGCAGGACGCCATCCACCATGCGCAGCGCGCGCTCCACCTCACCGCCGAAGTCAGCATGCCCCGGGGTGTCGAGGATGTTCACAATCATGTTGTTCCAATGAACGGACGTGTTCTTGGCCTTGATGGTGATTCCCTTCTCCTTTTCTAGGTCCATGGAGTCCATGGCGCGTTCCTCGACTTGTTGATTGGCGCGGTAGACGCCGCCTTCTTTGAGGAGCTTGTCAACGAGGGTGGTTTTCCCGTGGTCGACGTGGGCAATAATTGCGATGTTGCGGATGTTCTGGTTCATGGGCCGAGGCACTTGCGAAGAGATAAAAGGGTCACGGTGCAGCCCGGTCCCGCGTAAGGCAAGAAGGAAGGTTGATTCTGCTCGGCGCTTATTTCGGCAGGTCCGCTGCGGCTGGCAAAAAACAGGTAACTTGCGTGCCCTTGCCCGCTTCGGACGCTACCTCGATCGAGCCGCCGTGGCGGTTGATCGAGCGGAGTGCGATCGACAAACCCAGTCCTGTGCCCTTGCTCTTGGCTTTCGTGGTAAAGAACGGCTCAAAAATCCTCGCCCGCACCTCGGGGGTCATGCCGGAACCGGAATCCTGCACGGTAATGGCCACGAAGCGCCGGTCGGTGCCTTCGGCGGGGGGCGGGCAATGCGCCGTGAGAAGGATCGTGCCCCCGCCCAGCATGGCATCGCGCGCGTTCTCGATCAGCGCGCCCAGCACCTGCACCATCTGGCTTTGATCAACCGAAATGGGCGGCAGGTTGTCGGCGGTAAGGAAGGAGACAAAATGGGAATGGCCGAGCGTGGCTTTGGCCGCCACCGTGGCCTCGTTCAGCAAGGCCGACACGGCGAGCGTTTCGAACGGACAGTCTGCGCGCGCGGACAAGGCGAGCAGCTGGCTCATCACCTTGGCGGCGCGTTGGGTCGCGATCTTGATATTGTTGACGTGCCGCGAAGCCTCGGGTGCTGCGCCACTCATTTCGATCAACGTCGCCGAACCCGAGATGGCTGCGAGCAAGTTGTTGAAATCGTGGGCGAGATGCCCGGCGACGTCACTTAACGCCGCGATTTTCAGCTCGGTCAGCTCGTCAGTTGGATTGGGTTTGTCGTTGGCCGACGGAGTGGAAGGGGAATTGGTCACCGTTGCCTACTCGAAACGGGAAGATTCACCGGCGCAAGCCAGCACCCCCGACGTAGGGGCAAAAAAAAGAACCATCGGACAACGCGCCGAAGCCAACTCATGCTCGTGGTTCCGGGCAGAGATCGACCCCGACGCGTTGCCAAAGGGTTCTACTAAAGAATGAGGCCCGGAAACCTTGCGGTCTCCGGGCCAAATTCGGGTGTGGGCGTTCGCCAAGCGCTCTTCCCCAATTACACCTGTTTGGCGCTCTCGCCGATTGGCGGGCCAGGTGTTTCCCGACGCTACTCATCGCGGCAAGCGATGCTTTCGGTCTCATAGCGGGACCGTCCCGTCCCTTTCAGGCGCAGGATCTATCGAGTGAGGCCTCTACGCTCGGTTCGGTGACCATCTGCCGATGGTTCGCTCGCCGGACGGGTGCTGGGACGCCTGTAAGGACACTATTCGCTCCGGCACCTTGACCACGGGGACGGCCACCGCTTGTGGCGGTGCGTTGGCCCCGTGCGACGGGTCTGACCTCTTAACTCTCAGGCTGCTTTTGACTTACAGTTTGGTAGCCCCGTTTGGCGGGGCCGCCCAATCTTGGAAGGCTGGCGGGTTGTTGCCATCCCGCGCCACTCCACGCGGCGATTCGTTCCTTGCGCTTCCAGCCGTTTGCATCAGCCGGATCTTTTGGAGAGTACAACTCTCCGGAACAAACCTCCACGTCCTGGTTTAGCAGTAGCAGCCATAACCCTCTGGGTAACTGCCTCAATGCAAGGCCTGAAACTGGCCTTGGACCTAACTCGGCTCGGTTCGCGGTTTCTAAGTTCGCGCCTTACCGCACAGTTCCATTGTCGCATAACTGGATCGGCTGCGACACCGTCCAGAGGAACTGGTGATATATGCCTGCTACTCCAATTGGAATAGTGGGGGAAAGTCGCACCAGTTGCGGCTGCCCATTCCCCGGTTACCCGGGATTATCCCAGTCGCGCTCTCGACGGGTTTTTCATGCCGTCGCGCTCTCGACTGTTCTATCAAGGAACAGTGATAAAATGCGTCCGCTCAGAGGGAAAGTCACGGGTTTGTTCCTCCCAACTTATTCACGCGGCGCCGGGCAATAATTCCGGTGAATAACTTGTGGGCAGCCCCTTGCTCGCCGGTTGTTCACAACCGCGCACGGTGGAACTGGCACTCTACTGGCCAAGCCTGACTTTCGATAAGCTTTTGGGGCAACGGACTCACGACAAAAAAGAGTCGAGCGATCCTTTGATCGCTCGACTCTTGAATTCTAGTTCTTGGGCAGTTCCCTCAGGCGCCCAAGGGCGATCTCGAGGTTCTTGATAACTCTATTTGCCGTGTTTATGTCGGCTTGGTTGGTTGCTCGTTTAAGCAGCTTGTCAGCCTCTTTCTGAGCTTCGCAAACAGCCTCACGAATAACTTCCGTAGCACTACTGTCACCGGCCGGGTTAAATACAGCCACCTCGGGCCGGGTTAAATGCAGCCACCCTGAAGAGGTGGGGAGGTCATGAACGATGGGATGGGGAGGACAAGAAAAAAGGTGCGATCGCCGG
>JAUXOH010000343.1 GCA_030682505.1 Candidatus Didemnitutus sp.
GCGGCGAACGGCACGGCGGAAGACGGCTCGATCAGGATCCGCAATTGCTCCCACAGCGTGCGCATCGCAGTGACGATCGCCTCCTCGGTCACCGTCACGACATCATCCACGTGTTCGAGGATGATGGGGAGGTTCTTTTCGCCTGTCTCGTTGGTCCTCAGTCCGTCGGCGATGGTGGCGGGGGTGGCAATGGAAACGAGCTGGCGGGCGCGAAAGGACTGGGCGACGTCGTTGGCGAGTTCAGGTTCGACCCCGATGACCTTGATCCCGGCCCGGATTCCCTTGGCGGCAATCGCGGTGCCGCAGAGCAATCCACCGCCACCGACGGGACAGAGAATCAGGTCGAGGTCGGGAATTTCCTCCAGCAACTCCAGCGTAGCGGTGCCCTGGCCGGCCATGACCGCGTAATTGTCGAAGGGATGCACGAGCACCGCGCCGGTTTCGGCCATGACCTGGGCGCACGCGGCCTCCCGGGCTTTCAAACTTGATTCGCAGTAAATGATACTGCCCCCGAAGCTCTCGACATTGCGCACCTTGGATTTCGATGCGTTGTGCGGCATGACAATGTAGCCCGGCACTCCGCGTCGCTGAGCGGCCCGGGCCACCGCCGCTCCGTGATTGCCCGAACTGTGCGTGACCACGCCGCGGGCCGCTTCGGCGTCGGACAGGGCGAAGACTGCATTGCAGGCGCCCCGCGACTTGAAGGCTCCGGCGGGCTGCAGGTTCTCGCATTTGAAAAACAAAGAGGCTCCGCTGGCCCGATCGAGCGCCTCGTTCGTCAGCACCGGCGTCCGCGTGATATGCGGGGCAATGCGGACGGCGGCGGCGCGAATGGCGGCAAGATCAAGGGACATGTTTGCTTTTGTTGAAGCCGAGGCTAGGTTGCGGCGCATGTCAGTCAAAAAGCTTCTCCATACCCGGATGCGGGTGAACGACATCGAGGCCAGCGTGAAATTCTATGAAGCCGCGCTCGGGCTCAAGGCGACCCGGCGGCACACTTCGCCCCGTGGGGCCCAGTTGGTGTTCCTCGCCACACCGAACAGTGACGAGGAAATCGAGCTGTGCCAGATGCCCGCCGGAGCTCCGCCCGTCCAGGTGCAGCCGGATCTGATGCACCTCGCGTTCGAAGTGGACGACATGGCGGCATTTGCCGCTGACCTTCAACAACGGGGGTTCCCGTTGAGCGACGGACCGTCCCAAACCGGGAGCGGCTCGATCATCGCCTTCCTCGACGCGCCGGAGGGTTACGAGGTCGAGCTGATCCAACGTCCGCGGTGATTTGACGGGAATAGTTCACCCGCTTGGACACTCCCACCGTTGTGATCAAGAAAACTGCCGGATTCGCTGCTGCCTTAACTGCTCTCCTCTTTATGAGTTCGATTTCTCCCTCTGCGGCAAACGCCGCCGTCGCGCCGACTGAAGTCGCGGTGTTTGGCAGCGGTTGCTTTTGGTGCACCGAGGCTGTTTTTGAGCGCGTGCCGGGCGTCAAGCGCGTGGTGAGCGGCTACACGGGGGGGCACCTGCTCAATCCCACCTACCAGCAGATCTGCGAAGGCACCACCGGCCATGCCGAAGTGACCCGGATTGAATTTGATCCCACCGCCGTGAGCTTTGTCCAGTTGCTCGAGGTCTTTTTCGACTCCCACGATCCGACGACGTTGAATCGCCAGGGTGCCGACGAAGGCACGCAGTATCGCTCGGCGATTTTCTACACCAATGAGGCGCAACGGGTGGCCGCCGAGGCCGGCAAGCAGGCGGCACAGCAGGGCTGGGATGATCCGATCGTGACCGAGATCACGGCGCTCGGTAAGTTTTACGACGCGGAGGATTACCATCAGGACTATTTCAAGAACAACCCGAATGCCGGCTATTGCTCCTTCGTCATCAAGCCGAAGGTGAAGAAATTGCAGGAAAAAGGGGTGATCTCGCCGGACCGCACGGCGAAGTAACCGCTGGCCGGAGTCCGCGGGCAATTCCCGGAGAATTGATTCCTTTGGCCGACGCTTCGTGGCTCGCGATGGTGCCAGCGGCGGCGCAGGCTCGAAGGATGCCCTTGGTCTCCGTGGTCATGCCCGTGCACAACGCCGCCGCGACGGTTGCGCGCGCCGTGTCCAGCGTGCAGACGCAAACCCTGCGCGACTGGGAATTGATCGTGGTTGACGACGGTTCCACCGATTCCACGCGCGAACACTTGCTGGAGTATTCGCTCAATGATCCCCGCTTGCGCGTGGTGACGATCGACCGGCGGGGGATTGTCGCGGCTTTGAATGCCGGGCTCGCGGTGGCGACGGGTGAGTTTGTCGCGCGGATGGACGCGGATGATGAATCTGCCCCGCCGCGACTCGCGGCACAGGCCAGGTTTCTGCAAACCAACGGGGACTGCGGCTTGGTGGGTTGCCGGGTGGGATTTGGCGGTGATCGCGCGGTCAGTGCGGGGTATGCGTTGCACATCGAGTGGATCAATTCGCTCCTCACGCCGCGGGAGATCGCGCTCAATCGATTTGTTGAGGCGCCCTTCGCCCATCCGAGCGTGATGTTCCGACGCACCTTGGTGGAGGATCATGGCGGCTATGTCGAAGGTGGGTTTCCGGAAGACTACGAGTTGTGGCTGCGCTGGCTTGATGCCGGGGTGCCGATGGCGAAGTTGCCGGAGATCCTGCTCACGTGGCATGATTTGCCGGGTCGTCTTTCCCGAACTGACAAGCGGTATTCACCGGAGGCCTTCTACCAACTGAAGGCGAAATGGATTGCCGAGTGGTTGCGGCACGACGTGGTGGCGTCCCGCGAAATCTGGATCTGGGGCGCGGGCCGCCCGACACGGAAGCGGGCGGCGCACCTCGCGGAACACGGGATCCGCATCGCGGGCTACCTTGACATCGATGCGAGGAAAACGGGCCGGGATGTCGGCGGTGTGCCGGTGGTCCTCCCGGAAGAAATGCCGAGCGCGGAACGCTGCTTTGTCCTCAGCTATGTGGGCAATCGGGGGGCGCGCGACTACAACCGGAACGAGTTGAAAGCGGCGGGTCGCGTCGAAGGGAGGGATTTCCTGTTGTGCGCGTGACACGGGGTGTTCGTTCGCTCAACAATTCGCCATGGCTGAAGACCAACCTGCTTTGCCGGACGGAGCTGACGTGACGATTGATTTCGTCCGGCAACGCAATGCCCTGCTGGTGCGGGCTGATCTGAGCGCCCTCTGGGTCGACTACTACCTGCACTTGGCCGATCAGAAGTTGCACTACGAGCCGGCACAGGACCGGGTGTTCCGGGACGGACTCGCGGCGTTCGTGCTGCACTGCGCTTCGCGTCCGCGCAATGAGCACTTGTCCTGGACCATCAGTTTACAGGATCCGCGACTGAACGTGTTTCTCACGGGCGACAACGAGGATTGCATGGTCGCTGGCCGCCTCTTCACGGAAAACGTGCGCGCGACAGACACCAACGTTTTTATTGCCGAACTCATGCCGCGCCGTGACAGCGAGAAGCGGCGCAGCGTGGTCAATTTCCAGGGTCCGAATTTGTTGGGGGCCGTGGTGGCCTACTACGCCGACAGTGAGCAGCGTGCGGCGCGCTGTTTTGATCTCGGGGAGGACCAGTTCGCGATGTTGATCTCCCATCCTGATTGCGACGAGCCATGGTTGCGCGACCTTGACGTGGCGGCGGTGCAGCGGCTCGCGGGGACGGAAACCGTGGCACGCATCGAACGCCGCGGCTACCGTTGGGGGTGTGGCTGCAATCAGCAGAAGATCATGGGGGCGCTCGCCGCGGCGGCGCGCGACGATATGCCGAGGCTCTTTGGCTCGGAGGAATCAATCCACGTGCAGTGCCCGCGTTGCGCCGCGATGCATATCCTGACGCGCGAAGCGATGGAAGCTTTCTTGGCCTAGGAAGCGGGCGGGCGATGGGCGGCGCGGCGGCGCTCGACACCCTTGGTTCCCGTGGCTCCACTCGCGGCATGAGTCTGGAGGAAATCAACGGCACCGTATTGGGCGTCGTCGGCGTAGCGCTGATGATCCGCCAGAATATCTGGGGTTGGCCGGTCGGGCTCGTGCAGGTGGCGGTTTACGCGTGGGTGTTCTACGACG
>JAUXOH010000346.1 GCA_030682505.1 Candidatus Didemnitutus sp.
CATCAAGCGGGTGTAGGCTTTGAATTCCATCTGCTCGCGCTAGGTTTGTCCGTCTTCGTGGTCAGTCACGGCGCGGGTCGGGCGTCGCTCGACGCCCTCATCGCCCGTCGAATCAAGGGCGAGTAAGTCCACGCGTTGCCACCGCTTCATTCTGAAAATCCCATGAGCTCCCGGTCTGTTCCCCGACCCATCCCTCCCGGTGTCCGCATCGGACACGTGCATCTCAAAGTGGCAGACTTGGAGCGCGCGTTGGGCTTTTATCGCGATGGGTTGGGGTTTCACGTCACGCAGCGCTACGGACGCCAAGCGGTGTTCCTCTCGGCGGGTGGCTATCATCATCACCTGGGACTCAACACGTGGGAAAGCGCCGGAGGTGCGGCGCCCGCTCCCGGCACGACGGGCTTGTATCATGTGGCGATTCTCTATCCGACCCGTCGGGAGTTGGCCGTTGCCGTCGCGCGTATGATCGACGCGGGAATCCCGCTCGACGGCGCGGCGAACCACGGGGTCAGCGAAGCGATCTACGTGCGCGATCCCGACGGCAACGGGGTGGAACTTTATTGGGATCGCCCCGAGGCGGAGTGGCCCCGCACCGCCGATGGCAGCCTCGCGATGGTGACGCAGCCGCTGAATCTTGAGGAATTGCTCCGCCTGAACCGAGAGGTGGACTGAACTTCGATGCGGCGAGCGACCCGGATTCGGATGGGAACGCGCGACGGCGGTTAGTCGGTGATCGGTGTTTCGTGCGCGCCAGCAGGGAGATGCACGGTGAATTCGGAATCCGCCAAGGGGCGAATCCGAGCGAAAAGCCGGCGTTCATTACTCGGTGGCGCGGCGAAAAAATAATGACTTGCCTAGCGTGGAAGCGTGAGGCTTCTTCGTTCTTCCGATGAATCATCGGGCTGTAGCGTAGCCTGGTAGCGCGCTTGCATGGGGTGCAAGAGGTCGTGAGTTCGAATCTCACCAGCCCGACCATTTTTTAACGGCCGAATCGACCGATTTCGACCGGCTTCCACCGGGCCGACCCGGAGTCGGTCCTTGAGTCAGAGGCCTTCCTGACCCTTACCTCTTCGGCATGAATTTCGATCCCCGTCCGATCTTGCTCGAAGGCCGCCATGTGCGGCTGGAGCCCATCGCACCCGGACATGCCGCGGGTCTCTTTGCGGCGGGCAACCGTCCCGAGGAATGGACGTGGGCACTGACGCCGGAGTTCGGCTCCTTGGCCGAGGTGGAGCGCTGGATTGCCGACGCGCTCAAGCAGCAGGCCGCTGGCACCGAAGTCACGTGGGCCACGGTGCGGCGGAGCGACGGTGTCGTCGTGGGCTCAAGTCGCTTTCTGGATATCCGCCGCGGCCATCGGGCGCTCGAGATCGGCAGCACTTGGATCGCCCGCGAGGCCCAGCGCACCGCGATCAACACTGAGGCGAAACTACTGCAATTGCGCCATGCCTTCGACGACCTTGGCGCGGTGCGGGTGCAGCTGAAGACTGATGAACGCAACGAGCCCTCTCGGCGCGCTATTGCCCGCATCGGCGGCGTGTTCGAGGGGATCCTGCGCAATTACCAGACCCGGCAGGACGGCTACGTGAGGAACACCGCCATGTACAGTCTCACCACGGCGGAATGGCCGGCAGCTCGCGCCCGGCTTGAAGAACGTCTGGGCCGCTAGGCGGAGGCCGGATCGTTCGCGAATCAGACTTGCAGCCGCGCCAGACGCGGCTGTCATGTTGTCCGTCTCTCCAACCAAACCCCACCATGAGTATCATGCGCTCCCGCATTCTCCTCGGGTTGGCGACGCTCGGCCTGTTCGGCTCCGCGTTTGCCCAACCAGCTCCGCGTAGCTACAGCAGCTACTTTTTCTTCGGTGACTCGCTGACCGACAACGGCAACACCTTCGCCCTCACCGGATCGCCGCCGCCGCCGTATTTCAACGGCCGGGTGTCCAATGGCATCACCTACGCGGAGTATCTGCGCAGCGGTCTGGCCGTGTTCACGACCTCGGCCTCCACGGTGCGCACGAACATCAACTTTGCCTACGCCGGCGCGACGGCCGCAGCAGGCAGCGCCGTGCCGAACCTCGCGCAGCAGGTCGGGCTCTACCAGTCCCGCGGGATCACCGCCGGATCGAATGATCTCTTTGTGCTCCTGGCCGGTGCCAACGATATCCTCAATACGATCAGCAATCCCGCCACGCAGAATGGCACCTCGGTGACCAACAGTGCGGTCGGGGCGTCGATCGCGGTGGCCGGGGCGGTCAACTCCCTCTCCGGGCTGGGAGCCAAGAACATCCTCGTGCTCAACCTGCCGGACCTCTCCAAGACGGCGCGCTTTGTCACGGGCAGCGGGGCCCCGGCAGCCACGCTCGCGCAGGGTGGTTCGGTGGCCTTCAACAACGATCTGCCCGGTCGCATCGCCGGCCTCAACCTGGCCGCTGATGTCAAGGTCACGGTGTTCAATCTCGGCGCGATCTTCCAGGGCATCCTCGCCAATCCCGCGCGCTTCGGTTTCACGAACACGACGCAGGAATACCTCGGGATTTTGCTCGCCGGGGGCAATCCCGGCGACGTGAACGGCTATGTCTTCTACGATGGCATCCATCCCACGACCAAGACGCATGCGATCTTTGCGCAGGTGCTCACCGAGGTGTTGAATCCGGAGTATGTGCTCGGCGCCTCGGCGGTGCAGAGCACGGCGATGTTGATCGCCTCGGACATGTCGGCCGATGCCGTGACCGACCGGCTCAACCTGTTGCGGCGCGGCGCGGGCGGCGGCCAGGCGCACGGTTTTGCCAGCGTCGGTTACAAGGACGGCGGCCGGGACCGCGCGGGTTACCAAAATCCTTTCGACTACTCGAGCCAGGTGGTGACCGTCGGTTTCGATCTCAAGGTGATGGACGGTGTCGTCGGCGGCCTCGCGCTGTCGGTCGAGAACCTCGAGGGCACCTTGGCGGGCGGCGCGGGTTCCCTTGACCTCGGGGGCCAGACGATCACCGCCTACGCGCAGTGGCGTTCCGGCGTGTTGTTCGGCGACCTCACCGCGAGCTACGGTTCGCACGATCTCAGCAAACTCGTCCGCACCACCGCCTTTGGCGGCTACCAAACCACCGGCCGGACTGACGGCGAGCGCAGCGGCGGTTCCCTCCGTGTCGGCGGCGATTTCGCCTTTGCGCGCGGCAATTTCACCCCCTTCGTCGGCCTGCGCTTCATCAAGGGCCGGACCGATGGCTACACCGAGACAGGGGTCTCCGGGCTCGACTTTGCCTTTGCCGACCACACGGCGCGCAGCGTGCACAGCCAGATCGGCGCCACGGTCGACTGGCAGGTCAGCAACGGTGCGATGCCGCTCGCGGTGAGTTTCTCCGCCGTGTTCCAAAAGGACCTGGCCGACGAGACCCGCGAACACTCCGGCCGTCTGGCCAACACCGTGTCGGCCACGTCGCGAATCGCCGTCCTGGACGGTCTCGAAGAGAGCCTCAAGCTCGGTGCTCGTGTGGTGGGCACGATCAACCAACGCTGGGGCTGGTCGGCGGGCTACCTCGCGGAGATGCGCGATGACGGCTCGACCGCGAACCAGTTCACCGTCGGCCTGCACACCGGCTTCTGAGCGCAATCGAACTTGTTCGACTCACCAGGCCGCGCGGCAACGCGCGGCCTGCTTATTTTCGCGCGACCCAGAAGCGGCACTCGTCGGAGAAATCGCGCACGGCCTTGGACTCGACCGCGAGCCGGCGGCGCATCTCGTCAAACTCCAAGGTCCAACCCGTCGCTTCCAGATCTTCCACGATCTCGTCCCGATCCGGCAGGTGCATGAAGACGCGGTAATCATCGTTGTCGACGAAGTAGCGGTCGCCAAAATCAATCAACGCCGGGTCCTGTTTCTTCTCGGCCCAAATCTCCGCCTGCCGCTTCCAATGCCGGCGCTCGGCCGCCTCGTCGTTGCGATCGTGGGTGGTGAAAAGCAGGGGCGC
>JAUXOH010000378.1 GCA_030682505.1 Candidatus Didemnitutus sp.
GAGGCGCCCACGCTGTTGCCGCCCGGACCGAAAGTGTCAGTCAGGGCGAAGCCGATCATCCAGTTGCTCCTGATCTGCGGGTCGCGGCGCGTGGGGATTTCCCAGAGCACGCCGGGGCGGATCGTGTAGACGTCCTTCCCGGTGCGGCTGATCAGCCGGGTGGTGTCGAACGACGCCTCGAAAGTGTAATGCAGGTTGCCGTGATCGATCACCCAGCCTCCGGTGATTCCGGTGGAACTCTCCCGGAACGCATTCTTTCCGAATTCACCCGGCAGGGAGGTTTTCGTCACGGCGTCCAGCCGGAAGCCCACGAAAATCCGCATCGCCGGACGCGACTCCAGCCGGCGGGAGAAGGTGACGTAGGGCCGGAGGTGGCGCAACCCGTCGGTCAATTCCGCCGGCGGCCGATCGGTCGGGAATTCGTAGCTGATGCCGACGCCGGTTTCCCAGTTGGAGAACAGGAGCCGCTCGAGATTGAGCTTCACGCCCAGCCGGAGATTCGCCGCCCCGTAGTTGTCGAAGGCGTGAATGTCACCATGCCCGTGGCTGAAATACAGTTTGCTGCTCGCGCTGATCTCGCAGTTCTCCGTGAGACCGTAGCGCAGGCTGGTGCTCAGGCGCAGGTGGTCCTTCTTTTGCCAGTCGCCTAGGTGCGGATGCATTGAGAGCCGGAAGCTGAATTTTTTCAACGTCGTCGGCAGGTGGCTCGTAAAGACTTCCTCCAGGATCAGTTCGTCATCGCCGAGGGCAATCAGGTCGGCGGCGGGCTTGACGACCGCAGCGGTGCCGGGCGGGATCGGGTTGCCCATCGCCGCGGCGGCGCCGCTGCCGGCCGCCAGCAGGGCGAGGCCGAGGGCGAGCAGACGGCTTTTGGCCGGGCGGGAATTGTAATAAAGGCGGGCACAGGCCGTGATGAGTGTGCCGGATGATATCGTCATATGGTTGTCGAAGGATGAGTCAGGATGGTCGCGACTATATCTTGTCCACGGGAAGGTTACAGGGGGTGTTAACATCATGGCTTCCTGTCCCGGCGAGGACCTGGCGGCACATCCTGCCGGCCATGCGTTGCGTTCCGTTGTTCCATGACCCTCGGAACGGCCGGCTCATTGCCGAGGTGGTTGGCGGAGCAGGCCATCCTCACTTATCGTCGCCGATTTCGAATCCAACCAGCTTACCGTCGGCCGCGACCTTGATTTCGATTTTTTTCCCGTCGGCGGTCTTTCCCTCGGCTTCATAAACGACGCGGCCATCCTTCCCGGTCTCTTTGTCGACTTCGGTAAATTGGACCCCGTTGGCATGGTCGATCATCGTCTTTTGGACGGCTGCAGGGCAGTCGGCGAATTTGAGGGTGACTTCCTTTTCGCCCTCGGTGCAGCCGGGCATGGCCAAGGCCAGTCCGATCACCAGCGTGAGCAGTCCTGCGCCGATCTGTTTTCGGGTGCGCATATTGTTGTTTCCGGTTTTTTGTTGGCGGCGCGGATGATTCCGACTGCCATTTTGGTAGCATAGTTCTTCGGGCTGCTCATCCGCCATGGGGTGTTCAAAGTAGAACGTATTGCGGGCGAATGCGGTCTGGCCGTCGCGGCGGGACGCGCGGCCCACGGGGGTGGATTGCCGGTGTCGTCGGGTTACACCCCATATTGTCCGGGCGCCCTTTCGCTTATCTTCCGCGGAGACGAAGCCCGTCATTCTCAAAAACAAATCAAACCACATGAAATCAAGCACTCAGGACAAAGTCAAAGGCACCGCCAAAACCATCGCCGGCAAGGTCAAGGAAGTCACCGGCAATGTGCTCGGCAACCCGCGCCTGCAAATCGCCGGCAAAATGGAACAGTTCGAAGGCCAGACCCAAAAGAAGATCGGCCAATTCAAGAAAGCCAAAGGCAACTAAACTCAACCAGACCATGAAAAAATTCCTCCAAATCTCCAAGCTGGCCTCGCTGTTCGCAGTGGCCGGCGTTCTCTCGCTCGGCGTCCTCGCGGGCGGCTGCGCTTCCACCTCCACGAGCACCAGCACCGGTGAATACGTGGATGATGCCGTGATCACGACCAAGGTGAAAAGCGCCCTGCTGGGCAATGATGACGTGAAGTCATTCGCGGTCAGTGTCGAAACCGTCTTGGGCGTGGTTCAGCTCAGCGGCTTTGTGGACACGTCGAAGCAGAAGTCGGCCGCCGGAAAAGTCGCGGCCGCGGTCAAGGGTGTGAAGGAAGTGAAGAACAACCTGATCGTCAAATAACCTTCGTCCAAGTGGACCGGTAGCATGCGCAGGAGCGCAGTTTGTTGCGGCACCGCAGGGGTGGAGGCACCCCGCGGTCTGCCTTTTGGTATTTTCCACCACCTTCAGCGGCGGATAATCCCTGCGGCTGGTCACGGAAGGCGACCCGCCCCCAGTCGACCGATGGCGGGATGGGGATGCACCTGCCCGAACTTTGGAGAGCAACAGAAGCGGGGATTTGTATTTCCGCCGAGTCGCGAACCCACTGACAAAATGAACTCAATCGACATTTGGAAGAGCCTGCTTGGTGGTTTGGCGTGGGCGGGCTTGGTGGCGACACCATTGGTCTCGCAAACGCATCCTGATTCACCCGGGGCCGATGGCGTGAGCGCGGCGAAGTTCCAGCATGGGAACGCCGAACCGCTCGCGCCCCGGGGCCCCATCGGAGCGATCCACGCTCACGTGTGCGGATTCCATTTCTACAGTGGCGACCTGAAGCGAGCACTGCGCGTCCATCATTACTGTTCGCATCTCAACCGCGACGTTCTGCAATGCGTCATTTACGACTCGGACCAGCCGGACGCCCGGCTGATCGGAATCGAATACATCATCAGCGGTGAGCTCTTCCGCCAATTGCCCGCGGAAGAGAAGAAATTGTGGCACAGCCACCGCTACGAGGTGATGTCCGGCCAGCTCACGGCACCCGACCTGTCCGCGGTCGAGGAAAAAGCATTAATGCAGGAACTCGTGGGCACCTACGGCAAGACCTGGCATCTTTGGCAGGTGGACCGGGGCGATCGGGTTCCGCTCGGTCTGCCCAAGCTCATGATGGGATTTACGGCCGATGACCAAGCAGATCCCTCGATGATAGCGGCACGTGACCGCGCGCAGGGGATTGATCCGGCCAAGTTGAAGGCGAGTCGCGCCGACCTCGCCATTCCGCCGATCGCGGACGGAGCCGATGCGTGGCAGAAAGGCCAGGCCTTCCAGATCAGCGATGAGCTGCTGAAAACCCCGCAGGTTGTGCCCCAGCCCTAGCCATGCCGCTGGATCCCATTTCTCCCCGATGAACCTGATCACGCACCTGCATGGACATCGCGGCGGCTCCTGCCGACGTTCCTTGTGATTTGGACGCTTGGAGTTGCAGGCGACGGGCGCGGCGCCGCTCAACGGCGAGCGGGGCAGGGCCGCGCGATCGCGGATTCGGCCGGGTTGTCGTGTTCTCGGGGAAGGTAGGGTTACACCTCATCGCCATTCGGCTCAGGGAGGTGTTTAATCCCGCGTTAGTCAGATGCGGCGTTCCTGCAACGAAGCACGGTCCCTCCAAACCCTAAAACAGGGACGAGCCGCCGAATCACCCACTCATGATCGCCGGAGAATCACCCGCACCGCACCAATTCCAACCGGACCGGGCTGACCATTTTCGGCCGGCCCTGTCCACCCGGTGGTTGGAAAAAACTCTGTCAATGCCGGGCCACCGGCTGGAGCGCGAATTGAGCGCGGAAGCTCCGAGCAAACAGCAGGAGTCCAGCCCATGACCCCGACAAAAAGAATCACGGTTCTGCTGGCCGAAGATCACGTCGTGGTGCGGCTGGGC
>JAUXOH010000393.1 GCA_030682505.1 Candidatus Didemnitutus sp.
CAATCTGGCGGTAACCGATGCCACCGATGGGCGACGGCGTGCGGGCGAAACATTCTTCAACCACCTTGTTGCCGATCCCAATGGCTTCAAAGATCTGCGCTCCGCGATAGCTCGCGATCGTGCTGATCCCCATTCGGGCCAGCACCTTCAAGAGTCCGGCCTCCACCGCCTTCTTGAAATTCTTCTCGGCGTCCCCGGGCGGCGCGGGCTGGGCCAGTTTGCCCTGCTGGGCGAGTTCGCGCACGGTCGCGAGCGCGAGGTAGGGATTCACCGCGTTGGCCCCGTAGCCGATGAGGCAGGCGACGTGATGCACTTCGCGCGCCTCGCCCGTTTCGGCAACCACATCGCACTTCAGGCGCAGGCCGGCCCGGATGAGCCGGTGTTGCACGGCACCCGTGGCGAGAAGCATTGGGATCGCTGACTTCGTCGGCGACAGGCCCCGATCGGAGAGAATCAGAATCTTGGCGCCCTGGTTCTCGACCGCATTGAGGGCGCGTTGCGCGAGATCGTGCACCGCTTCCGCGAGGGAATCGGGACCGGCATCGTTGTCCCACAGGACGGAAAGCCGCACGACGCTGTTGCGGAACAGGGGCACGGCGGACAGCGCTTCGACCTCGTGATCAAACAGGATCGGCGAATCGAGCGTGAGCACACCACTCGGTGCGAGGGCCGTCTCGAACAGGCTCATGCGCGGCCCGAGCGAGGCCCCCAGCGACATGACGGATTTTTCGCGAATGGAATCGATCGGCGGGTTGGTGACCTGCGCGAAGAGTTGTTTGAAGTAGGTGTAAAGCAGGCGGGGCCGGCGCGAAAGTACGGCCAGCGGCGTGTCGTCACCCATCGAGCCGGTCGGCTCCAGCCCATCGGCCAGCGGCCCCAGGACCAGTTCCAGCTCCTCGGTGTCGTAGCCGAAGGCAAGTTGCTGTTGGAGAATCGTCGCACGGTAGGACGCGGGCGGAGTGATGATCTCGGCTTCGGGCGCGGCGGCGGCAAACTTCTGCAGATTGGTCAGGTGGCGATCGCACCAATCCTTGTAGATCGGTTTCTCGGCGATCTCCGCCTTGATGTCCTCGTCCATCAGCACGCGCTTGTTCTCAAGATCCACCGCGATCATGCGGCCCGGTCCGAGCCGGCCGGATTGCACCACTTGCCCCGGCAAATCGGGCACCAACCCGGTTTCGGAGGCGAGCAGGAGATGCCCGTCGTCGTAAAGTTTGAACCGGGCCGGGCGCAGGCCGTTGCGGTCGAGCGTCGCGCCAACCACGCGGCCGTCGGAAAACACCAGCGCCGAGGGGCCGTCCCACGGTTCCATCATCAGCGAATGGTATTGGAAGAAAGCCCGCGCCTCTTCACTGAGGCGCGGATTCTGTTCCCACGCCGGCGGCGCCATCATCATCATGGAGTGGAGCACGGAGCGCTCGCCGAGCGCCAGGATCTGGAGCACGTTGTCAAAACTCGCGGAGTCGGACATGCCGGCCTGCACCACGGGGTGCAGATCGGCAAAGCGACTGGCCCAAGTGCCGCCGGTCATCGCACGTTCGCGGGCCTGCATGCGCGCCCGGTTGCCGCGCACCGTGTTGATCTCGCCGTTGTGCCCCAGCAGGCGGAACGGCTGCGCCAGATTCCACGTTGGAAACGTGTTGGTGGAATAGCGCTGGTGAAAAATCGTGAACGCCGTCGTGTAGCGCGGGTCGCGCAAATCGGGGAAGAACCGGCGCACCTCCGGCGCATTGAGCAGACCCTTGTAGACGATGGTGCGCGCCGAACAGCTGCAAATGTAGAAATCGTCCAGTCGCGCCGCGCCGCAGCGACGCTCGGCGACTTTCTGGGCGAGGAACAGATGGCGCTCGAATTCGTCGTCATTCGCGTCGTCGAGTCGCGCGATGATCGCTTGCAACACGAGGGGCCGCGTATCGGCCGCCTTGCGTCCGAGAATGGAAAAATCCACCGGGACCTCGCGCCATGCCACGAAGCCAAGTCCTTCCTCCTTGATCGACTCGATGACGATCTTGCGGATCTGGGCCTGCGCGAGGTCGTTGTCGCGCGGCAGAAAAAGCATCGCGACGGCCAGATCCTTGTCCTTCGGCACGGCACTGACGTTCAGGGTGGCCAGATGCGCGCGGATCAGCTCGTAGGGCAGTTGCGTCATCACGCCCGCGCCGTCGCCGGTGGAAGAATCAGCGTCAATGGCGCCCCGATGCGCGAGCGCTTTGAGCGCGGTCAGACCATGTTTGAGCACGTCATGGGTGCGAAAACCGTCGGTGCGGGCGATGAAACCCACACCGCAGGCATCATGCTCGAACTCGCGATCGTAAAGCGGCGACGGGATGACACTGGGATGCATAGCACCCTTCACGGTAGCACGAATCACGCCGAGACCGAGACAACCTTGTGACATAGGTTGGGTTATAAGCAATTGGGCTCTCTGTTTGACCACGACGAATCTGGCGGCGCCTTCCCCGGGAAGAATCCGCTTTTGCCTGAGGCGATTTTCGCCAAGCTCATCCGCATGGCTGAAGTGCCTTCCGCGCCGCACAGGAAATATGAATTGAAACCCGCCGTGTTTGAGCGGCTCAACGTGCCACCGTCCGATCCCGCGCGCCCGACCACGCCGGACGTGTTCACTCTCCAACGTGATTTGCGCGAACGCGAAATCGCCGCTGGCTTGGACGCGCTCGCTCCACCGCGCCGGGCCCAATATTCCCGACGGAAGCGCGATTTCTGGCTGATGCTCCTGCTGATCGACGGTCCGCTCGGCACCGCGACGTGGTTCGCCCGCAACGACCCGATCGCCCTTGTTCTGGCCGGCTCCGGACTAGTCCTGACGACCATTGGACTCATCTGGGTGATGTGGTTCGTCATGAGCGATTATTGAGGACGCACGGCACCGCTTCGCGGGGCGTTTGGATTCGCCGGCGGCCCTGACCGTTTGCCTTGGTCCCCTAGCCCTTCAGCGTCGCGGCGGGATAACTCCCGAGCCATTTCACAAGGGGGCAGTGGCGACTGATTTCCTTCAACGCCTTTTGCATCATCGGATCATTGTAGTGCCCACTCACATCGAGAAAGAAAATGTAGTCCCACGGCCGCAATCGGCTCGGGCGTGACTCGATCCGCGTGAGGTTGAGTTTGCGACGGTTGAACGGATGCAGTGCCTTCAACAACGCGCCCGGTTCATGATGCAGCGAAACCAACAGGCTGGTCTTGTCGCGACCGCTGCCGGCCGAACCAGACGGTTCGGGCCCAAGAATGCCGAAACGCGAGGTGTTGTTCTTTTCGTCCTGAATGCGCGCCGCCGCCACCGGCACGCCGTAGCGTTCGCCGGCGAGTCGGGGGCCCACGGCCGCCGCACCCTTCTCTTGCGCCGCGCGTTGCACACCCAGGGCCGTGCTGTCGACATCGATCAATTGCGCGTGGGGCAGGTGCCGCTGCAACCAGCGGCGACATTGCCCGAGCGCCTGGTCCTTCGAATAGACCTTCCGGATTTTCGTCAGCGGCTCGTTGGACAGCAGGGTGTGATCGATCTCGATCTGCACCTCCGCGATGATCTTGAGCGGCGTTTCGACGAAAAGATCCAGCGAGTCGCGGACGGAGCCTTCGCTGGAATTCTCAATCGGCACGACGCCGTAGTCCGCCTCACCCTTTTCCACGGCGGTGAACACATCGGTAAGCGACGGCATCGGCCGGTAATCGACGCTCGCGCCGAACTTCTTCAGGGCGGCGGCATGCGTGTTGGTCGCCTCAGGTCCGAGATAGGCCACCACCAGTGGCTTCTCGAGCGCCAGCGCTGCCGACATGATCTCGCGGTAGATCGCCTGCAAGGCGGCCGGCTTGAGCGGGCCCTGATTGACCTCCGCCACGCGCCGCAGCACGTCGGCCTCACGCTCGGCCACATAGATGCGACCGCGCGCGTCGCGCTTCACTTCGCCGATGCGCTGCGCCAACTTGAGCCGGGCATTGAGCAACTTGACGACGCGCAAATCGAGCGCGTCGATTTTTTTGCGAATCTGGGAGAGTTCCTTTTTCATGAGCGGGTGGAGACGGGTTGCGGACGGACAATCTTGTGCAGGGCGCGAGCCCGGACGATCATCTCAGTGAGCACGGTTGGTGTCACCGCTTGTTTCGGGTCATCGCCAATTCCGTGCGACGGGCTGACGTGCGCTTCGATGCAGAGGCCATCGGCCCCATAGGCAACGGCGGCCAGCGCCGCGGCCGGTACATAGACCGCCTTGCCGACGGAATGCGACGGATCGACGACCACCGGTGCCCAGGTCTTTTCTTTCAACAGCGGCGTCATCGACTCGTCCGGATGGTTGCGGTAGCCATCAAGCGTGGGTTGCGTGCCCCGCGGACAGAGGATGACGTTTGGATTGCCGAAAGCGGCGATGTATTCGGCCGCGGAAATGAACTCATTCAAAGTGCCGTTGTGAATGCTGCGCTTGAGCAGGACGGCCGTGGTCCGACCGGCAATCGCCCGGCCCACCTGCCGCAGCAAGGAGTAGTTGAGGGCGTTGCGCGCTCCGATCTGCAATACCTGCACGCCCGCATCGAGTGCGAGGTTGATGTGCTCCGACTCCATCACCTCGGTCACGACCGGCAGCCCGGTGCGCCGCGACGCATCCATCAGAATCTCCAAGGACCCCGCATCACCCTGAAAGCTATAAGGGTTGGTGCGGGGTTTCCAAACCCCGCCGCGAATCAGGTTGGCGCCGGCCTCCTTCACCGCCAGCGCGGTCTCGAGAAAATACTGCGGATTCTTCGGGTCAATCGTGCACTGGCCGGCGATCACGAGCAACTCTTCGCCAAGCGTGACGTTGCCAATCTGCCAGCGGTGGTGCGCGAGGTCAGAGCGCCGGTCCATCAGCTTGAACGGCGATTGGATGCGATCGATCCGATCAACGTATTCCAAGCCCTCGATGCGATTGATCATCAGTTCATCGCGCTCATCGCCCACGATTGCATAGATCGTGCGCACCGCCCCGACGATGGGCTGAATCTTGCAATTGAACTCTGTCACGATGGCCGTGATTTCGTTCAATTGCCCGGGGGTCAGACGGTTGTTCTTGGGGAGGATCATGGCGGACGTGGGGGTGGAAAAACAAAAGAGCCGCCCGGAAGGGGCGGCTCTGGTGCTTAAATCTGGAAAATCAGTTTATGCTTCGAGATGGCCGCCCGTGTTTCGCGGGGCAAAAAAGCCGGCGAACGCAAAAAAATAATCGGCGACGTAACGAATCATCAGGTCAATCGGTGGCGGGAGCACCGGCCCCTGTCAATGCTGCCCTCCCACCTGCGTGTCATACTGCGTCGCCATCGTCGGGCGACGACGGCAGGCCGATCATTCCACGAAGGCTTCGCCCGTGCGCGCGGCAATCGCCCACCGATAGGAATCGACATAGCGGGCGGCATTGGTCTGCCAGGAAAAATCCACTTTCATCCCGCGCAGTTGCATCGCGCGAAGCTCGGCGGGTCGATCATAGTAAGTGGCGCACGCCCGGCCGATGGCCTGGTAAAGCGCAGCCGAATTGGCTTCGCGGAACAGGAAGCCGGTACCCTGATCGGCGCCGGCCACGTAATCCTGCACGGTATCGACCAACCCCCCGGTGGCCCGGACCACCGGCACGGTGCCGTAGCGCAGCGCATACATTTGCGTCAGTCCGCACGGTTCCGCCCGGCTGGGCATCACAAAAAAATCACTGCCCGCCTGAATCAGACGCGCGAGTCGGGGATCGAAGCCGATGTGCGCTCCGATTTTTCCCGCAGAGCGCTCGGTGCCGGTCCGGAAAGCATTTTCCACGCGCGCGTCGCCGCTGCCGAGGATGGCAAACTGCACCTGCATCCGCTCGGTAATGTGGCCAACGGACTCCGCCAAGAGATCGAGCCCCTTTTGGTGCACCAGTCGGGCCACCACGCCGAAAACCGCAATCTTCGGATCCACCACGAGGCCAAGTTGCTTTTGCAACGCCGCTTTGCAGACGGCCTTGCCCTCCAGTTTATCCGCCGAAAAATTCGCCGGCAAGGCCGTGTCGGTTGCCGGATCCCAGTTCGCGACATCGACGCCATTCAAAATTCCCATGAGGTCGGCTCCGCGCACGCGCAAGACGTCATCCAATCCAAAGCTTCCTTCCCGCGTGCGAATCTCCCGCGCATAGGTCGGACTCACGGTGGTGATCTTCGACGAGTGATAGAGCCCCGCCTTCAGCATGTTGACGTGGCCGCGGCTCTCGAGGCTGTCGCTGCGATATTCGCTGACCGGCAGACGGGCAAAATCCACGATCCCAAAGGGCGCCTGTCCCTGATGCTCAATATTGTGAATCGTGAAAACAGTCGCGCTGCGCCCGAGCGCGGAGTCGCGCAACGTGGTGTTCAGCATCACCGGCAATAAACCGGTGGTCCAATCGTGGCAGTGAATGACATCCGGGATCCACTGCAGTTGTTCGCACAGCGCGAGGGCCGCCCGGCAAAAAAAGGCGAACCGAAACACATTGTCCTCGGCGTCACTATACACCTCGCGCCGGCCAAAATATTCCTCGTGCTCGATAAAATATGCCGGCACTTCTGCCCCCGGCAGCGCCGTCTCCCACGTCCGCGCCCAACGCGCCTCCGCGCCCACATCCACTCCGAGGGGCTCTTGGCGGGCCTTCCACTCGCCCACACGCTTCGTTGAACCGTAGAGCGGGCAGACCACCCGCGCATCGTGACCCAGCGCTGCCACCTCTTTCGGCAATGCGCCGACCATGTCCGCCAATCCGCCAACTTTGACGAAGGGATCAACCTCAGGGGACACGAACAGAATCTTGAGTCGGCGCATCACCTAGAATCAGTCCCAACTTGCAGTCGGTGCCGAGTCAAAATTGTTGGAAACTTCTCCGGTTGATGGCGTGCCGGGACCACGTCTGACGCGAGCCATTCAAATTCGCCTCAAGCGAACGCCTTCCAAGCGTGATCAGCATCCGTTTCTGGCTGCCACCAGAAGCTCCGCCCACGGCGACTTGTCGCCCCGGACGAGTGTCGCCGTGGCGCGACCGCAGAGCGCGCCCACGATGTTCCCCGTGCCACAATACGCTCCGAGGGCCCACACGCCGGCGCGCACTTCCTCCATCACGGGCAAGCCATCGTTGGAATACGCCACCGACGCCGCCCAGCGATGCGTGATCGGTGCCTGCACCCGCAGACGGTCGCGCAAAAACTTCTCCAACCGCCCTTGAATAAACGCCGAGGGCGTCGCGTCCTGCGTCCATTCGTCGGTGAGCGCGTGGTCGCGGAATCCGCCCAACGCGATCGAACCATCCGGCAACTGCTGCCAATACTCATAGCCGTGCCGCCAATAGACCGGCCGTGGGAATTTCACCTCCGGCGCCGCTGACGTCCCCAACATTTGGAGCCTTGCGGTGCGCACTCGCGGCGCGAGTTCGGGAAAGATGAGTTCCAATCGACCATCGACCGCGACGATCACGCGATCGCAATGCACCGCCCCGCGCTCAGTCGTCACCCGACCGGGCTCCAAACCGCGCAGGGGTGAATGCTCGTAGAGTGCCACCCCTTGTTCGCGCAGCCGATCCGCCATCATCCTCACTCTTGCCAACGGCTGAAACACCCCGTCCGTCGGCAACAACAGCCCCTCACCTTCCGGCCCCCGATACCAATCGACCGCGAATCCATCCGCCCGCAATGCGGCGAGGTGCGCGCGACAATCCGCAAGCTCAGCTTCATCCGCCGCGAGTCGCAGCGAGCCTTGGAGACGAAAAATTGTCGGCATTGCTGCCGCTTGGCGCTGAATTTCCCTCGACGTTTCTCGATAGATCGCCGCCGCGGCTTCCCGTCCGAGAGCGGCGACGGTTTCGTGATAGAACTTCGCCAGCCCCGCGAGCACGAAGCCGCCATTGCGACCGGCGGCCCCGGCCCCGACTGCCGCCGCATCGATCCCGACCGCGTTGACCCCTCGAGCCTGCAATTCTTCCAAGGTCGCCAGTCCCGAACCACCCAAGCCAACCACGCAAACGTCGGCCCGCACCTCTCCGTCCAGCAACGGCAACGGCGACCAGGTCTGGTCATCCCAAATCGGGCGATTCATGGCGGCATCATCGCCGTCTCTTGGCTCCCCGCAAGCATGGGCTGGTCTGGGACCATCAACTTTGCTCCAGCGCGCAGCACCGCCCCCAACCGCGCCGTTTCCCCCTCCCCCGGCACCCTGGGGTGGCTACCCTCCCCCGCGAGTTTGAGCTTAATACGCAACAAATCCGGAAGCTGCGCTCACTCCCTCTTTCGCCGCCGAGCGAGCCAAACGAGGAGCTCGAGCGCGCGTTCGGCGTCGGGCATCGCCCGGCGGGTCACGAAAAATTGCGACACGCGCGAGCGGTCGAGACCCAACTCACGCGCCAGCAGCGCCTTTTCACCACGGCGGTGCAAAAACGGTCGCACGCCCTCGACCAACGCGTTCCACAAGGGAGTCTCCACTCCCGGGCGGAGCGTGCCGCCGCGACGGCGCGGAGCCGCCTTCAGTTTCTTGCGCAGGGAGCGGCCGAGTTCGGTCGCGACAACGTTGAGCCCTTCCGCCAGCGCGAACACTGCCCGTAGTTGAGCGGGAGTATAGTCAGCCATTTGTTGCTTATTAAGCTCAAGCCAAGCGGGGTGCAAGGGCGGGTTTCGCATTTACGCCACGGTGAATTCGCGCGACGCTCCGTCCGCACCATGGCTGACCTGCTCTTCGAAAAAGCTGCCTCGCTGGACCGCACCGACCCTCTGGCGCGTTTTCGAGCCGAATTCCACTCGAAACCCGGGGAGATCTACCTCGACGGTAATTCTCTCGGACTGCTCTCGCGCCGCGCCGAGGCGACCGTGCAACACCTGCTCACCGAGTGGCGCGCCTTGGGCATCAACGGTTGGACGGACGGGCAGCCTCCCTGGATTGGGCTCGCCGATGAAATTGCCCAAGTCCTCGGCCCGCTGATCGGCGCGCAAGCGGACCAGATCTGCGTGACCGGTTCCACCACGGCAAACCTGCACCAGCTTCTCGCGACTTTGTTCGATCCAACCGATAAACGCCGGATCATCCTCGGCGACGCGTTGAATTTTTCGTCCGACGCCCACGCGATCACCAGCCATCTCCGCCTGCGGGGACTCGACCCGGACACCCATTATCGCGAAGTGAAAAGCCGCGACGGTCGCACGCTCAACGACGACGACATCATCGCCGCGATGACGCCCGATGTGCAACTCGCCGTGTTGCCCGCCGTGCTTTTCACCAGCGGGCAACTGCTCGAGATCGGCCGCCTGACGCGTGAAGCGCACGCGCGGGGGGTATTGATTGGTTGGGATTGTTCTCACTCCATCGGGGCTGTGCCCCATGCCCTGGAGGCCGCCGGCGCGGATTTTGCCTTTTGGTGTTCCTACAAATACCTCAACGCCGGTCCCGGTGCCGTGGGCGGGCTCTTTCTGCATCGCCGCCACCACTCCCGCGGGCCCGGCATGGCCGGTTGGTGGGGAGTAAAACCCGAGCGACGATTCTCGATGTCGCACCAACACGAACCAGCAAATGGCGCCGCTGCCCTGCAGATTGGCACCCCGCACTTGCTCAGCCTCGCGCCGTTGCGGGGATCGCTGGAGATCATCACCGAAGCCGGCGGCATCGCCCCCCTCCGCACGAAGTCATTGGCCCTGACGTCGTTCCTGATGGAGGCCATCGATGAGCTTCTTCCGAACCAAGGCTTCACCATTGTAACTCCACGGGAGGAAGTCCGGCGGGGAGGTCACGTCGCGTTGGCGCACCCCGGCGCCTGGCAGATTTGCCAAGCGCTCAAGTCGGTCCGCGTGATTCCTGATTTTCGTCCGCCGGATGTCATCCGGCTCGCACCTGCGCCGCTCTATAACACGTTCACCGATTGCATTGAGGCCGTCCGGCGACTGCGCAAACTGGTGGATACCGACGCCCATCGCGCTTTTCCCCCGGGCCGAGAAATTGTCACATGAAACTCATTGATATCAGTCGCTCGATCTACACGGGCATGCCGGTCTGGCCCGGTGACACCCCAGCTGAATTCGTCTTCGTCGCCACGAAGGCCGGGGGCTTTTCATGCAACGTCGGCCGCGCCCGCCTCAGCATGCATGGTGGCACCCATGCCGATGCGCCGTATCATTTCGATGACGAAGGCGCGAAGATCGACGAAGTGCCGTTGGAAACTTATGTCGGTCCGGCAGTGGTCGTGGATGTCCGCGGACACGCGATCATCGATCCAGCGTGTTTCGCCGGGATTGAACTGGGGGACACACCCCGCGTGCTCTTGCGCAGTGATGTTTGGCAGGATCCCACGGAGTTTCCTTCGGAGTGGCCTGTCCTCGCTCCGCAACTAGCGCCTTGGTTTGCGGCACAGGGAGTGAAGTTGATCGGGCTGGATTTTCCGTCGGTCGACCAGCGGGATTCCAAGGATCTCCCGGTCCATCACGCCCTCGGCCGGGCCGGCGTCTTGATCCTCGAGAATCTTGACCTTCGCAGCGCTGAACCTGGTCGCTATGAACTCATGGCGTTGCCCCTTCGCATCCGGGGCGGAGATGGCTCCCCGATCCGCGCGGTATTGCGGACATGCGATTGACGCGAGTCCAGGCCACCGCCTACATCACGGCGCGCGATGAAACCCCTCTACAACTTCGATTCCCTCAAGATCGACCGCACGATGGCACCGAGCGACGGGATGGTCGCGACGGCCTTGGAGGAACAATATTTCGACCTCGGGCGCCGCGCGCTGGAATTGATCCAGTTCTCCGCGGAGCTGTGCGACAAGCCGCATTATCCCGCCATCCTCGATCTGCCGTGCGGACACGGTCGCGTGCTGCGGTGGCTGCGCGCCCATTATCCCTACGCGAAAATCACGGCGTGTGATCTCGACCGCGACGGCGTTGATTTTTGCGCGCGCCAGTTCGGCGCGGAGCCGGTTTACTCCGAGCTGAATCTCCACGAACTGCCCTTTGCGGCGCAGTTCGACCTGATCTGGGTCGGCTCGCTCGTGACCCATCTCAACGAGGAGCGCTGGCGGCAGACCCTCGACTGCCTCGTGAAGTGGACCAAGGAGTGCGGCGTGATCGTCTTCTCCACCCAGGGCCGCACGGTAACAAGCCTGCTCGCGCGCGGGCGCCGCAATATCGCCGAGAACATCGACAAGGCGACCCTTCTCGAAGATTTCGCCCGGACCGGATTCGGGTACCAGCGCTACACGGAATGCGGGCCCGGGGAGGACTATGGCTTCACCGCCACGTCACCCGAGTGGCTGATGCGTACTTTGCAACGGTATCCTGACGTCATCCTGCGGTCCTACCTCGAGGAAGCCTGGGGCATGCAGGATATCGTGATCCTCTACAAGAAGGCCGGTCACTTCGAGCCGGTGCTCGGCGTGCCCGAGATGCAGGTGGTGCGGGCAAATGCCGGGGCGGCGAAGCGCGGCTGGCTCGGACGGCTGCTGGGGCGCTGATGTCACCGGGTCGCCACCCGCTAGCGCGGCGCGCCGAAGAACTCCCAGCAGAGCACGGCAGCGGCGGCGGCGACATTGAGGGACTCAATCGTATTGGCCCCGGGAATCTTCACCAGTCGGTCGCAAGCGGCCGCCACCGCCGGTGAGATGCCCTTCTCCTCATTGCCGAGCACGAGCGCAGGCAGCCGCGGGAGGCCGCGGTCTTGCACCTCACGGGGCGAGAGCTGGGTGCCCCGCAAACTGGTGCCGAGCAGATAGTGGCTGCGGCGCAACTCGACACAAAAGTCAGACAGCGACGGCACGCGATAAAACTCCACGAACTCCATGCCGCCTTCCGCCACACGATAGGCGGCTTCACTCGGCAGGGCCTGGCCGGGCGCGTCCGGAATCACGATGGCCTTCACGCCAAAGTAGGCGGCGGTGCGCACCACAGCGCCGAGGTTGTTCGCGTTGCTCACCCGGTCGAGGAGCAACAACGGGGCGCGCTCGCGCGCCCACCCTGCGAGCACGTCGCGGGTCACGCGTTGGAGTGGCCGGGCGACAATCACCGCGACAATCCCCCCATGGTGCACCGTGCCGGCCACTTTCTCGAGCTCGGCGGGCGGCACCTGCCGGTAAACTTTCTTTTTCCCCGCCAGGTAACTGCACATTTCACCGACCCGTTTTCCGGTCGGTGGATCAAAGAACAGCCGCAGGATTTCCTGTGGATGCCGCGCGAACAGGGCGGACACCGCCTGCCAACCGCAGACGTTGAGTTCGGAAACCTTGGGGCGCGACGACTTCATGGGTTAACCTCTCCCACCAGGGTGAATTCCTCGCGATCGTGATACAAGTGACGGATGTGGAAATTTTTCACGCGGGTGGACAAGACCGAGCCCGGTTTCCGCAGGTCGCGCAGCAGCGCAAACGGGTCGGTACGACCGAACTTCAGATTGATCACAAACCGACGGCACCATCCGCGTTCAATCCACGGAATAACCAGGTTTTCGAGCACGTGATTGGGTTCCTCGACGAGATCGCAAAACAACCAATCGGCCGCTTCGCCCACCGCGGGGGTGTACTTGAACGCGTCCTCAAGGCGGTGCTCGATCAACGGATTGTTCAGCGCACCGCCTTTGAGCGGTCCATTGTCGATCGCGATAACCCGAGCGCCGCGCTTGGCCGCGCTAAAGCTCCATCCGCCCGGGGCGGCGCCCAGATCGACCACGGTTTCTCCCTCCGTGGGTTCCCGGCCCAACACGACGTAGGCTTCCTCGACTTTCAAGTAGGAGCGAGACGGAGCCAGATCGTCGTCCGCCATGCGTTTTTGGCCGCCGCACCACACTTCCCGCCCCGCAAACAAGCGGCCGAAATCCGAGAAATACACAAAGAGGCCGCGCGCCTTCCCGGCGCCGCGGGGTGTTTCCGGTGAGGCGAGTTTGGCCACCCGGTTGAGTTTCTTCTGCACCAATTCCAAGAACGCTTTCTCCACCGCCCGGGTGCGGCGGCCAAGGCCCGTCATCTCGGCGGTCTCGAGGAAAACACAGGGCCAGGCCGCGTCGATGCGCTCGCCACGCAGGCTTTCGAAGAAAAACCCGGAGAGCTGTTGCGCGAGGCCGTTGACTGATTCACCGCGAATCTCGTGCGGGGCCAGCATCGTTAAATGGGGAAAGACCAATTCATCGATTGATTGCGGCACCGCATCTCCCGGCAGGGTCTCTGCCCCGACCCAACCCGAACC
>JAUXOH010000416.1 GCA_030682505.1 Candidatus Didemnitutus sp.
GAAAACCTTCCAAACCGGCTGCAGGGCGAAACGCCGGATATTGAGGCGCCGCCGGAAGTCGGGCGGCATTTTCGTGTAGGAAAGCAACACGGGTAGCAGCAGCATATTGGTGAAGAGCACCAAACCGACTCCGAGCGAAGCGGTGATCGCCAGTTCTTGAATGATCGGGACCTTGACCAGATAGATGGTGATGAAACCGATGGTATCGGTCGTGATGGCCACCGAGCCGGGGATCAGGAGGGAACGAAAGGCGCCGCGCGCTGCCTTCTGCTCATCCTGGCCGACATTATACTCGTAACGAAAGGCCCGCAGCATCTGCGTCGCATGGCTCACGCCGATCGCGAAAACGAGGAAGGGCACCAGAATGGAAAGGGGATCAATGCCGAAGCCCAGCAGGTTGAGCAGACCCAGCTGCCAGACCACCGCGAAGGTCGAGGTGACCATCGGGATCACGGTCAACATCGTGGATTGGGAAAAATACCGCAGCAGCAGGGCGGTGATGATGAACGACACCCCGAAAAACATCAGGACCCCGCGCGCGCCGTCGGTGATATCGCCAATGACCTTGGCGAAACCGATGACGTGCACGTCGACTCGCTCATTGGCAAATTTGGCGCGCAAGTTGGTTTCCAGGGCATCGGCGACCTGCTTGTAATTCAGCCGTTCGCGCGTCTGCGGATCCACCTCCAGCAGGGAAGCAATAATGATGGCGCCGCTGAAATCGTTGGCGACCAACTGCCCGACGCGCCCGGATTTGATGATGTTTTGGCGGACACCCTCCAGCCCTTCCGCATCGGGAACAAAATCGGCCGGAATGACGTTCGCGCCGATGAGGCCGGCTTCGACCACCTCAATGTAGCGAACATTGGGCGTGTAGATCGACGTGACCTGCGCCCGATCAACACCGGGCAAATAGTAGGTTTCATTCGTGGCCTCCTTGAGCGCCTGGAAAAACTCGGCGGTGAACATGTCGCCGTCCTTGGCGACGAGGGCAATGACCACCCGGTTGGCTCCGCCGAACTGTTCCTGGTATTTCTTGAAATTCTCGATGTATTCGTGACCGATCGGCAGCTGCTTGTTGAAGCTCGCGTCAACGATTGTCTTGGCGGCGAAAAACCCGAAAACCAAGGTCGCCAGCAGGAAAAGCCCGACCACGAGGTTGCGGTGGCGAAAGACTTTTTCTTCGATCCAGGAAATCATGGGATGACGGGCAAGGTTAACTTCACGGCGCCGGCCTCGCCGACCGTGACAATGGCGCCATCACTCGTGGCGATGATCTCGGCGATACTGGTGGCGAAATCGGCCGGCTGCCAATGGTTGAAAGTCTCGCCGGAATCCGAACTGAGGAAGAAATTCCCTCCCTGACCGGCGAAAATGATCGCGCCATTTTCCAAGCGAATGCCGGAAGAAATGAGGACCTTGGTCTCGCTACTGTGATCAGTCCAACTGCCACCCTGGTCCGACGAGGTCAAAATGTGGCCGCGGAGGCCGGCGACGACGACATTGTGCTCGTCCAGTGGGACGGCGGCAAACAAGGAGCCCTCGTAGGGCATTTCGCTCACGTCCCAAGTGCGGCCCGCGTCCCGGGAAACCAGCACGGTGCCCGCTTCGCCAACCAGATAGAGCAACCCGCCGGGTCCTCCGGTGAGGCGGTTAAAATGAAAATCAGAGTCTGCTACTTTGCGGGCGGTCCACAATCTGCCGCCATCAGCTGTTTCTACAAAGCGACCGTAGGCCCCAACCGCAAAACCGTGGTTGGCATCACGAAAATGAACGTCGAGGAACACGGTTTCCATGTCCTGACTGTCGTCCTGGCGGGTCCAAGTGCGGCCGCCGTCGGTGGTCGCGATAATCACACCGTCATGACCAACCGCCCAGCCATGCGTTGCATTGGCAAAAGAGACGCCGGTCAGCATCGCCCGGGTGGGGGTTACGCTTTGGCTCCACGTGATGCCTTCGTCAGTCGAAACCACGACGTGTCCGCGGTTCCCAACGGCGACGAGGTTGTTCCCGGCGCGCGAAATATCGAGGAGCAGCGACTTGGCGGCGAGTGCCGCAGGCTCCGAAAATTCCGGAGCGGCCAACAGGATGACCGATACAGCAGTCAGCGCGATTGCGCCCAGGGAAAGGCGAAGAGCAGCGAAGAGGCGGTGCGCCATACTGACCGAAATGAGGTTACAAGATTGGGGGTGAAAGAGTCCGGGAAGGACGGGGTGAAGAAAAGACGGCGGGCACGAATGCCCGCCGTCGTGTCAAATATCAGCAGGCGCCAGCTTAGCGCACGCCTTCCTGACGCAAGCGGGCAGGGGTGTAGTCCTGCGGGCTGCGGGTGAGGCCGAACTCATACATCTTGTTTTCGTTGTCCAAACCGATGGTGAGGTAACGACCCGCGATGAGATCAGTGTGGACCTCGAGCGTGGCCCAGAACGTCAGGGCATCATAGTAATTGATGCAATGCGCTTCCGAGATGCGCCAGAGTTGGCCGCGACCGTCGTATTGATCGACTGCGAGGATCTGCCAGCTGTCTTCGTCGACGTAGAACGTGCGGCGGGAGTAGATGTGGCTGGTGCCGGGCTTGAGGACAGCATCGACCACCCAGACGCGGTGAAGTTCATAGCGGGTGACATCCTGGTTGATGTGCAACGGCTTCAGAATGTCGGCGACCTTGAGTGAGTTGCTATGGAGCTTGTAGGAGTTGTAAGGGACATACATTTCCTTCTTGCCCACCAGCGTCCACTCGTAGCGATCGGGCGCCCCGTTGAACATATCGAGCTGGTCGGACGTGCGCATGCCGTCCGAAGCCGTGCCCGGATTATCATACTCGATCGAGGGGGCCTGCCGCACGCGGCGCTGCCCGGCGTTATAAAGCCAAGCACGACGTTTTTCCTTCACCTGATCCAGCGTGTCGTGCACGAGCAAGATGGACCCAGCGAGGCGGGCCGGGGCGACGACGGCCTGCCGGAAGTAGAGCAGCACGTTGTCGAGACCGGCTTCGGTCACGTCGGATCGCGCATAATTGAAGAAGAACTCTTCCTCCAATTCCACGAGGGTGTAGCTGCCGTTGCGCTGCGGCGCGGCTTGGGCGACGCTGCGGCGAGCGGCGACTCCCCGATAGCGGGTGAGATGATTCCAAATCACCTCGACCCCAGCTTGCGGAATTGGGAAGGGAACTCCGACGATGGAGCCGCTGATGCCGTTGCCGCCATCGGTCAAGTTGGCGGTGGTGGCATTGGCCTTGGTCGCATCATAGACCCGTTGGGGAACCGATGCGGTGCGGTGCGACGGATAGACCGGCATTTTGTAGCTCGGATACGTCTTCAGCAGGGCCAGGTGGCCGGCGCCGAGTTGGCTCGCGTATTGATCTGCATTTGCACCGGTGATGGTGAAGAGCGGCGTCTCCCCGGCGAAGGGATCTGGATGATGCATACCGGGGCGATAACCAGCCGGGGCTTCGGTAATGCCGCCGTTCCAGGCGGGGATCGTGCCAGCGGCGTTGCCGGCCTTTTCACCACCGAGCGGTGTCAGGTCGTTGCCGAGGCGCGCCGCATCGGCCGGCGAGATGCCGGCAGTCGCCTGCAAGGCGAGGGCCAGCACGGCGGAGCTTGCGATAAGGGTTCGAATTCCTGCTTTCATGTAGGGTATGGGTAAGAAGTTAGAACGAATACTTCACGTTGATTGATGCGTAGTCGCGATCGGCGAGGAGGTTGTAGCGACCGGCACCGGAGAAGCTCACGTAGCGAACCTCCATTGCCCAGGCGTTTTGATAGGTGAAATCAACGCCGACCGTCAGGGTCTTGCGGCCCCGGACAAAGTTGGCGACAGGCGAGGGCGAGTTGCCTTCGACATCGTGGGCGAACGTGAAGAGCGGCGACATGTTCACGCCCATGAAGGCGTTGTTGTAGTCGAGCCGACCGACGGCTTGGTAGCCCCAGGAGAACGGACTGGCAAAAGCACTGAACGGTTCCGAGAGGGGCAGAATGCCGGAGGTGTTGTTGCCCGAAGCATTCATGGCCTGGAGGTTTCCGCCCACGAAGGTCGCGGCGCCTTCATAACGCAATTTGCCCGTGGAGGGTAGGTCAGCTTTCACGAAACCGGTTTCAACCAACATCGTAGTTTGATCGGCGCCAAAGATGCCGCGTGTCACCTTGGTGGCCGTCATCTGGCCGGTCCACACCTTGTGGCGACGATAGCCCGGGAGGTAGGTATTGAGACCGAAGGCGCCGATTTGGTTGTTCAGCGCAAAACGTGAGCCCAGCGGGGAGAGCGCGGCAAACAGCAGTTCAATGTCGTCAACTTGCAGCGGTTGGTTGTTCCGGTAGCTCATCTCGCCCTGGAGGGCAACGCCACCGAGGTTGGTGCTGAAACTGGCACCGACCAGATGGATGTCTTCCGGAAACTCGATTACATAACGACCGGTTGCCGCAGCAACGAGGAGTTCGCGCTGGCCGATCTGGCCGGAGACATTCGCGACTGTCGCGTAGTAGGGACCCCAAGCCGGTGGCAATGCGCTGGCGGGCACACCGGTCAGGGTCGCACCAATGAGGGTCTGCAGATTGGCCGGACCGCCGACCGCTGTGGAAATCGCCCCGGAGGCTCCGCCCAGCAAGGCAAACGTGTCGCCCACAACGACGGCGGAATTTACCGGAACAGTCGGAGTGCGGGCCGAGATGATCGGCAGGCGACTGTGGTAGTTCATGTAGTAGACGCCGAACTCCGTGTTATTGAAGTTGGAGAGGTAACGGAAATTCAGACCCCATTGGCCGGAATGGTCAGGCTCGACGTCCGTGCCGCGACCAATCGGTCCGAGGGTGCCGCTGTCCGGAAGGGCGCCGAAGCCGAGATAGACCTTCTTACCGCCCTTCGCGACGAAGTCATTCGTCGAGAAGTAGCTGCCCGGCGGATCGACGCGGGTGCGCTCCCAATCGAGCATGTAGAACATTTCCATCGTGACATTGTCCGTGATGCCGAGGGAACCCGAGACGAGGTTGACCGGGCGCAGGGCTTCCTTGAGTTCGGAACCCGGCGTGCGCAACTTGGCGACGTCGATCGGATTGACCGAGTTGATGCCGTTCGGGATGAACGTGCTTTCACCCCAGCTGAGCACCTGTTTGCCGACGCCGATCCGGGCCGGCATGTCGCCGAGGGTCGGCTTGAAATAAACGAAGGCATCGAGTAACTCGCCGCCGGCGGCGACGATCTTCTTCGCCTCATCGCTTAGCGCCGTGCGGACCCTTTCCTTTCCGGAGTTGGCGAAGTCATTGAAATAATAGCCCCGGACGAAAACGCCCATGTTTTGGTAATCCAGCTGCAGATCGTGATTCGCTTTGATCAGGAGCGACGCCAATCCTTGTTCGTAATTCAAATTACCATCGTCCGAATTAACCGAACGCTGTTGTCCCGGCACATTCTCAAATCGAGAGGTGATGCCGTAGAATTGGGTCGAGGGATCGTTCAGGCGGTAGAGACCGCCGACAGACACGGTGGTGTCGAGGCTGCCCTTGACTTCTCCGATTTCGAAGACGAATGCCTGGGTCACAGGCACGGCCACGAGCGCGGTTAGGGCGATGATCGCCTGCAGGAGCAGACGACGATGCATAGGTTTGCTTGGGTTCATAGCGATGGGAAACACTATAGCCTCACACGGAGGCGCTTGGGGGTTAGGGTCGAGCGAGCCATCAACATGGCTCATCAGGTCGGGATGAAGGGTATTTTTATGACTTTGTTCAAGTCTTAATCCTCGGACTGGCAGGACTTTGGTTTCGCGATTAGCGTTTTGACCCCCGGCCGAAATCCGCAACGGTGGGTCCATGGACGTTGCGCCAGACATTCACATCAAGGGCGCGAGGGAGCACAATCTTCGCAATCTCGAGCTCCGAATTCCTCGTGGCCAACTCGTTGTGATCACCGGGCCGAGCGGTTCCGGCAAGTCTTCGCTGGCATTCGATACGCTCTATGCGGAGGGCTATCGCAAGTATATGGAGAGTCTTTCGGCCCAAGCCCGGCAGATCCTCGAACAACTCAAGCGCCCCGACGTCGATTTCATCCACGGTCTCTCGCCCGTACTGGCCATCGAACAGAGGACCGGCGGCGGTTCGCCGCGCAGCACGGTCGCCACCGTCACGGAGGTGGCTGATTATGCCCGGCTGCTTTGGACCCTCTGCGGCCGCCAGTGCTGTCCCAAGGACGGAGGCAGCGTGGCCAAGCGGTCACTCGACGACTGCGTTACCCAGCTTTTTCGCGATGCGCCGGGCGAACGCGCCCTGATTCTCGCCCCGTGGATGAAGGCAAAACCGGCCGTCTTGCGCGAAGAGTTGCCCACCCTGCGTCAACGTGGGTTTCAACGCGTCCGGATCGACGGGGAAGTGAAGTCGCTCGATGAACCCCGCCTGCTGCCCAATGGATCCGCCGCCCTGACCGTCGAACTCGTGCTCGATCGCCTCGTGCTCAATGCCGACCAGCGCAGTCGCGTGGCCGACTCCCTCGAGCTGGCCTTTCGAGAGGGACAGAATCGCGCCCTGATTCTGGTGCAAAGCTCCGCGGACGGACCGTGGCGTGAGCTGCCCTTGAGCCAGAATTTGGCCTGTGAAATTTGTGGCGATGTCTTCGATCCGCTGACGCCGCGTCATTTTTCGTTCAACCACAAGGAGGGGGCATGTTCCGATTGTGGCGGTCTGGGCCGCCAGCTCACTTTCAGCGAGGAACTGGTGATTCCCGATCCGGAGAAGTCGGTCCGCGAGGGCGCGATCAAGCCCTGGCGCATCGGCGGAAAGAATCTCATCATCAAACACAACGCGCTCCTCAAACAGTTGGCCGAGCAGTTGCCGTTCGACCCGGATGTCGCCTGGAAGAAACTCCCCGAGAAGACCCGGCAGGCCATTTTGCATGGGGCAGGGGAACGAGCCTTTCAATTCAAGCTGCGGCGCATGCGCGAAGCGAAGGAAATGCCGTTCGCCGGGGTGATGGATGACCTGATGACCAGCTTTCGCGAAACCGACAGCGAAGGGTTTCGCGCGCGGCTCACCACCTACATGATCAGCGGCCCCTGTCCGGGCTGTGCCGGCCGACGACTCC
>JAUXOH010000422.1 GCA_030682505.1 Candidatus Didemnitutus sp.
CGAAGGAAGGTTTCCGGATTTGCCGGCCATTTGCCACCAACTCTTGTAGCTACCGACGCCGAATCGGACTGTGCGCCCCTGAGCCCAAAGTATCGCAGGGAGCAACTCACTGCGGCCAGTAAGACATCACTTCAACCCACCGGCACCCCGCAAAGCGGGACGCGTCAGCCAGCGGCCAGCACCTTCGCCTGCTGTTGAATGCCCTCGAAAATTGTGTCTTGGATCCGCCCCGGAAAGTTTTCCGGCACCTCCGCCTCCACGGCCGCCAGCACCTTGGGGACCGCCTGCAAGACCTCGTTGATCAGGTTGTCCGCATCTCCCAAGCCAGCCTGCTTGGCGACGGCTTGCCAGTGCCGTGGTTTGATATCCATCAGTTTCCGGTGGGGATTTTTGCCTCGGATCGCCATGGCGAGCGTCGCCTTTTGCCACGCCAACTGATTCGTACCCGGCCCGATAATGGGCCAGGCCGAGAGCACATCATAGAACGGGGTTAGGCGGTAGATTCCGCCCTGTTCATGAAACAGGGAGAAATTCTTGGCGTGACCATCGGTCGCTGCCATCAGCCAGAAGATCAGCTGGGCCTTGGCAAAATCCCGCCGGTTGCGCGTCGAATCGGCGCTGAAAGCCAGCACGTCGAGGATGTCCTTCATTCCGGGTCCGCCTTCGCTCTCATATTTCCTATGGCCCGGCCGGCCGAGCGCCTGACAAAAATCCTCCTGGGGCCGGCGGGCGATCCAAGTGTCGTCCTGCCAGACGCGGTCGAATCGCTCCACGACCAGCACCTTCCGGTTGATGAACTCCCTGATCTCGGCCCGGGCGGTATCCAGGCCAAACGCGGCCATCAGCCTCAGGCACAGCCACTCGTTTTCCACGGAGTCCTGCATGTTGGCCTGCATGTTCCCGATAACGCCCAGCGGCAGCTTGAGAATATGCGTCGTGGGCGTCGCTCCCAGCGGCCGGCACCATTGGTTTTGGTGGCGGAGCAGGGCGATCTTCTCCTGGGCGCCCGCGATGGAAATACGAAATTCCTCCGCGTCAGCCTGCCCCAGCACCCGGCTCCCCGACAACGCCGCGCCGATGGCTCTTTCCACGCCCTCGTCGTCGAGCGGCTCCGCCCGCACGGTCTGAATCTCGCTGGGCTCCTCCCCCTCGGGCAAGAGCTGCACCGCTCCGACACAGTCGCGCCCGATCGCCTTGAGCAGGTCGAAGGCCTGCCGCGACTCAGTGCCGAAGCGGCTTTGCAGTCGTTGGCGGATGGGTTCGCTGTCCGGGAGCAGATTGTCGAAGTAGTCCGTTACGACGGCTCCCTTGTGCTCGGCGTTGCCCGGCTGGAAGTCCAGCGATAGCGACACGCGGCGACGATTCGGCGCGGCGGCCCAAGCCGGGTCATACTGGAAGGTGGCGCTGCCCCGCGCTTGCGTCCAGACGCCAACGCGCTGGCCGTTCATCCAGACGATGAGTGAGGAGGACATGGTTTACCAGGTGGCGTTGGGATTCTTCCCGGCGGTCGCTACGTCTTCGATGACCAACCGGCCGCCCAACAGGGCCACGAGCTTGGCCACCTGCGCTAGGCTTGTGCGTCCTGGGGCAGTCTCAATCCTGGCGATTCGCTTTTGGTTGACCCCCATGAGCTGTCCGACTTGAGCTTGGCTTAGGCCCTTGGCTGCACGCAATGACTTGAGGACGCCGCGCGCTTGTCCTGGAGTGTTAATGGGATAGTTCATTGGAATTCGAAATACTACCCATAGATAGTAATGTCAAGAAACTACTTAAAGGTAGTAATCCATTGATACTATCTTAAAGGAGCAGCCCCCGGATATGCAGGGGAGCGGGAGCCTCGCCCTGGTCTACTCTCTGCCTTTGGAAATTGACCACCATACGGACCATCATCGCGGCGTCGCGACGGACTCATTGTCCCCAGCTTGCATTGCTCTGTGTTGATTCAACAATGCTTCCAAAGCCGCTATCTTTTCTAACCCGTTGTTGGTGCATGCATTATTGCTGTTGCATGACTTGCTACAAACCGGCGCCGCAACTGGCGGGACGAAATTCTTCCCCCCACCCTGCTTCGCATGCTGCGCGATAAGCTTCGCGATCTTGTGGTCGAGGTCTTGTTGCTCGCCCTCGAAAAACTCACGCATTACGGCGTAATCGTGTTCGAGCAGCTGCTTCTCCACAATTAGCCGCTCCCGGTCTCGCTCGCTTTCGCTCAATCGCTGCTCAGCCATTTTCATTCGCAAAGCTTGATCCTGCAGCATCTGCACCTTCGGCAGCAGCGTGTTGGTCAACGCTTCTGCTGTTTCCGCGCGATAGCGAATGTCATCCTCAGCATTAACTGAGGGCGGTAATCGAGGCAGATCGTCGCCCGTGATTGCAATTTCTGGCAGCGGCGCGGCAACGTTTTTTGCCCATACGCGCCCGCGTTGCTGCTTAATGCCCCGCCCCGGAATTCGCGGCGCGATCCCGAGCTCCGCAACAGCGAGTGCGTACGTTGCCTGGACACATTCAGAGTATGCCCGCCTGTCCAGAAAATGCCCACCAATCAACGCTCGCGCATCTGCGCGCTTCGCTTCGCTGCCCGGATCCCCCAAGAACCAAGCACGGCTCTTGCGCGCAAAGAGCGCCCCTCGCCATCTGGGCGGAAACTCCGGAATCCTTCCCGTTCGCGCCGTCGGCACGACAATCAGGTGCCGATGCAATACCCCTTCGTCGAAATGCACGATGTCGCTGATAATTTCCCCGATCAGCGTCTCAGCCGCCCACACGGTTGTCGCGTCGATCCACCGCTGCGCCAATTCCTGATTGCCGATCATCTCCCTGGTTCCCGCAACCACAACTTCGTATGACAGAATGGCACCCCCTCGGGGCTTCTCAATTCCCGCAGTGCGCAGGACCGTTTTTTTCGCGGTCTCGGGCGTGAGCTGGTGACCAACCAGCACGATGTTTTTCGGGGTGTTGGTGGAATCGACATTCTCCGCTTCGGAGATGCGATAATTGTGCCTGATCCGCGCTCGCAGTTCGGGCCATTTCTTAATTTTGTCGAATGCTGCAACGCTTCTCGGTTCGTGGTTCATCGGAAACTCCTATTGGGTTAGTAGGATAGCCGTGACGCAGAAGCGGGGCAGCCGAATCGACTTTACCGACCAAGAGGACGGCGCGAGCATGATCGAGCTTTTGCGGATGCTTCAGTTGAGGGATGAGAATGCATTTTACGGAGCGATCAAATGGATTGCACGCCATGCCCCCGCCCACCTGTGAGTTTGGAAGATAGCGGGCAGGCGAGCGGGCGGGCCCGGGAAGTGGTCCCGTGCCTCTCGGACGGGAATGCACCCTTTCCTCCGTAACGGGGCATAGGTGGGCGGCAACCTTTCGCTCTGCCCCGCGTTTAGCTCCCGAGGTTTCAATTCATCCGTCTCGCCCGATCAGATTTAAAAGGCTGCTCCCGTCTCCAACAGCAACGTGTTAACAAGCTGACGGACCAACCCTGGATACCCCAGTCAGAACGAAACATCCTCATCAATCTCTCCCTGACTCGAGGAGGGGACTCCGGAGCGGGCGCTGCGTCGACTCGTTAGGTTGAGCAGGTTCACGACCGTCAGAGCTCTGCCCATCTCTGGCGGAGCCATGGAACAGGCAATGTTCCCGTATCACCTTCACTCGGATGCGTTTTTCTTTTGTCGCCTTGTCCTCCCAGCTGTCGAGTTTCAGGCGGGTTAAAGAGCCTTTGACTGGTCTCTTCCCAGGGCCACGTTCCGCTCCATTTGTTGCCCCTCCCCGTTTCCGATAGATTGGCAAGGTAGCCCAATGCCCCCTAAATTAAGGTCTTTTTCGCGTCGGTTGCCGATTGCTTGGGCCATTTCGGCTATGATAAACGATCCCCATGACTACACCCCAAAAAATAGTCGGAGGGGCTAGCCTTACCGCAATACTGTTGGCGGCCGCCTTCTTTATTAATCGTGGCCCTGCGGCCTCTCATGAAAAGGTAGCCACCGTTGTTGCTGCGCCGGATCCAGTCGGAGCGAAGGTTTTGGCTGCGCCCGCCCAGTCGGCGACCGACGCAAGGCCAAGTGGTAACATTATCATTGACGCGAAAAGTACGGCCGCGATTAAGCGGGCGCGCCAAGATTCCAACGCCACCATCGCCTTGCTCGATTCATTCAGGGTAGCGGAAAAGGCCCGCGCAAGCTTCGGCCCAGTTGTTCGAGGGCTCCACCTCGATGAAAAGGAAGAGGCCCTGCTTCTCTCCTACTTGATCCAGCGATCGGAAGCTCGCGTTATTGGTAAGAGTGTGGCCGACGAAATGGGAATCTTGGATGACTGGTACCCATTCGTGGAGTTTGCAGTTGCGGAAGTTGATGCGGAATTTGCCGGCCAGTTCTCGCCCAAGGCGCAGGGGGCTATTCATGTAATAGTGAATTCAGAGGATTACATCCGCCGGCTCCATGGGAGTATTGGCGAGAGCATGGCCAAGGTGGGTGCTCCTCTAAAAGACGAACAATACCTGCCGTTGACCCGCATTCTGCTTCAGGGGTATGGGCAAGGGTTTAACCCCGCCATGGATCCCGTAAAATCGGGGGTTAATGCCCAAGGCTTGATGGCAAGCGATCTTGCGGTGATCGAAAGTTCCCGCGGCATTTTGAGCAGTCTGCAAGTCGAGGCGCTTCGTGATGCAATAGTCGACAGGAACAAGCGTTTGTTGGCTGTGGCGAAGAGCTCGGCCGGTGTGCGGCATTAACCCGAAACTGCCATGAATCTCCGCATTTTAAGTCTCTTTTTTGTCCTGCTTGCAGCTGGTTACGGGCAGATCAATGTATCAGTAGTTTATGTTCAGACCGGTGATCAGGTTGGCGACGCCAGATCAGAAGCGGCCTTACAATATACCGTCGCGGTTCTGAACGCGAGCGCGCGCGGGACGGGTATCACGTATCACTTTGCCCATTTTCCAACAGTTGTTACTGCACTAGCATGGGCAGCTGATATTAGGGACGGGAAAGTCTTCGGCCTAGATCGAACCTATCTCACCGGTCACGGCGTATGGGATTATTCTGCAGGTCGATGGGCCGGGAACCTGAGGGATTCTACTAGGGAAGCGACGCCGTACGGAGATATCCACCCCTATGTTGACCTCTTTTTTGCGTGTGGCTACGAGAGCAACGATAAGGATGGAATTGATAACGACGAGTTCGGTCGGCGCGCAGCAAAGAAAAGCGGTCACCGTTGGCTTGGGGAACAAGCCCCTGGCGGTGGCGGGAGTGGTGGAGGAAGTGGGGCACCACCTTCTTTCCTTGGCTCGGGCCCTGGAACCTGGATGACGATAACGTACCTCGGTCAATACACGGTGTTCCTGCCGGACCGTGTTGATGTTTACGCAACCGAGATCACCATCTGGGTTTGGACGCCAGACCCCGGCCCGGGGGATCAGTCCATGGCCGTCGCTCCGCTACGCGGGCGCAATCCTGTGCTCGACGGTAACAGATGGCTGGGTGAGCCAGGTGGCCGCCTGATCAGTCGATGCAACTCCTCGACCGGGGGTCGCACCTCGCTGTTTGGCACCGGTTGATTATTGCTTGGCGAGCAACAAGGAGTGCAACTTACGAGCGTTCACTCCTTGTTGCTCTCGGCATTGGTGGAATAGGCCGAGAGGCGGACGAAAGGGCCGGGCAGCCAGCAAGTTCGCTGGTCGCGTACAGAGAATCCGCGCTGGAAGTGGTCCTTTTGGGGCAGTGGTGCCGTATGTGGGGTAACAAGCTTCAAATGGACCCTCCGCAAGCATGCACCCCCCCCGGCGACAATTAGACCCCGACACGACGACAACTAAAAACCGTCATCGGGTTGTCGCTGGCGACAATTAAAAACCAGCAGTCTCGGTGGCGGTAATAGAGTGTTCGTTGGTCTGCGGGAGCGGTAACGCTCGGGCCCCTTCGCAGGCCCATGATTACCGAGCAACAATACCGCAGATTAATGACCACCTATCAACGAACCGGCGTCGTCAGCGACTCCGCGCTCAAAGCCGGCATACATCGGGAGACCGCCGCCCGTTACCTCGAAGCGCAGGCCGGGCCCCAACAGTTGAAGACCCCTCACCATTGGCGCACGCGGGAGGATCCGCTGGAAGCCCTCTGGCTCCAGGCCAAACCATGGCTGGAAGCCAGCCCGGAACTGGAGGCGAAGGCGCTGTTCGAGCACCTGCTGGGTGATGATCCGGCGTTGGCCCCAGGCCAGGCCCTGCGCACCTTCCAGCGCCGCGTCCGCCAGTGGCGCGCCCAGCACGGGCCGCCCCGCGAGGTGCATTTTCCCCAAGTGCGCGAGCCCGGGCTGGCCGTCCAGTTGGACTGGACCCATGCCGATGAACTTGGTGTCACCATTGCCGGCGCGGCCTTCGGCCATTGGCTCTGCCACGCGGTCCTGCCCTACAGCAATTGGCAGTGGGCGGTGCCGTGTCACTCCGAGTCGCTGCTTTCGCTGCGCATCGGCCTGCAGGCGATGCTCTGGGCGCTCGGCGGCGTGCCGGTCCAGTTGCAGACCGACCAAAGCTCCACGGCGACGCATACCTTGGATCGCATGTCCAAGAAGCGCGGCTTCAACACCGGGTATCTGGCGCTCTGCACCCATTACGACGTGGAACCGACGACCATCCATGTCGCCTGCCCGAACGAGAACGGGGACATCGAGTCGGCCAACGGCCATCTCAAGCGGCGGCTCAAAAACCATCTGATCCTGCGCGGGTCCCGGGACTTTGCCAGCGAAGCGACCTACGCCGAGTTCGTCGGCAAGGTCTGCACCGGCGCCAATCTGCTCCGGCAGGCCAAGGTCGCCGAGGAACGGCCGCGCTTGCGACCGCTGCCCGCGACGCGCTTCCCCGAGGCCGAGGAGATGACCGTGCGGGTGTCGAGCTACTCGACGATCCGGGCCAAGGGCTGTGCCTACTCGGTTCCGTCCAACTACGTGGGCTATCTGGTGCAGGTGCGGATGACGGAGACCGAGTTGAGCGTGCATTACGCCCAGGCCGAGATCGCCCGCTATCCGCGCCTGCCCGGTCGCGAGGCCCGGATCGATTACCGGCACATTATCGCCTCGCTGGTGCGCAAGCCCGGGGCGTTCCAACGCTGTCTCTATCGGGAGCAGCTCTTCCCGGCCCTGGTGTTCCGTCAGGCCTACGACCGGCTGGTCTTGCTGGAACCCAAACGCGCTGATGCCCGCTACGTGCAGATCCTCGCTTTGGCCGCCGACACCGGCGAAGCGGTGGTGGCGGAGGCGCTCAGCGCCCTCCTGCGGGAAGCCCTCGACCCCACGGTCGAGCGGATCCGCGCCCGGCTGGGCACGGTCACGGAGCCCACGATCCTCGCCGCCTTTGCCCCGGAACTGGCCAGCTATGACCAGCTCGGTGGCATCCAGGAGGTGAGCGCATGAGTGCCAGCACCCTGCCCATCCTCCTGCGTTCGCTGGGACTCACCACGCTCGCCCGCGACTATCCCGAGGCCATCACCCGGGCCGAGGCCGACAACTGGGGCTACCTGCGTTTCCTCCATCAACTCACCGAAGGTGAACTCAATGAGCGGCTGCGCCGCCGCATTGAACGCATGCTCAAGGAGTCGGCGCTGCCCCCGGGGCAAAACCTGGCCGTCATCGATCAGGCCAAACTACCCGACAAGGCCCGCCGCCAACTGCCCAGCCTGCTCGCCGGTGATTTTGTTCGTCGCGGCGACAACCTGCTCACGTTCGGCTTGCCGGGCCGCGGCAAGACCTTGTTCTGCGCCGCCCTCGGCCGCGAGTTGATCCAACGCCACCAACTCAAAGTCCTTTTCCTGCCGACCTTCAAGCTGGTCAACCTGCTGCTGATCGCCAAACGCGACCTGAAGCTGCCGGGCTTCCTCGCCAAGCTTCACCGCTTCGACGCGATCATCTGCGATGACCTCGGCTACGTCAGTCAGGCGCAGGACGAGATGGAAGTGCTCTTCACCTTCTTCGCCGAGCGCTACGAGCGGCAGAGATCCGTCCTGATCACCTCCAACCTCGTGTTCTCCGAGTGGGACAAAATCTTCAAGAACCCGATGACGGCCATGGCCGCGGTGGATCGCCTCGTCCACCGCAGCATCATCCTCGAGTTCGCCGGCGAGAGCCTGCGGGCCAAGGCCGCCAAGGATCGTCGCGCCTGACGGGCGGCGCGATCGATCCACGCCCTCGATCCTCTCATCCCGTCAGGTCAGGAGGGGGAGGGGTGCTGCGCACCCCTCCCCTCAGCCCCTCCCCAAATAATCTTCTTTTTCCCGAGGGGCGAGGGCTACGCCCTCTCCCCTTGAACCCCTCTCCCTTCCCCGACACGTTGTGTCGGGTTACAGTTGTCGTCACTGCTGGGAATCAATTGTCGTTGACCGCGACCTGGGTATGCCGCCGGCCGAGTCTGCTTAGATCGTGATCTGCCGTCCGGCCAACCGGCTCACCCACCTGATCAAACCCAGGCTCCGGTTGCTGGATAGTAAATCGGAGCCTTGGTCACGACGGATTGAACCACTCCTCTACCGCATCCCAGCTCTTACTTTTTGTTGTTTTGCCGTTACCAGACCGCCACTTCACGCCGCCAACGCTGACGGTGAGCGTGCCGTGCTTCTTGTCCTGCTGTTTCCACTTGTCCCATACCTCGAACTTGACGCCGGGTTTCCCGATGGAAACGGGTTCGTTAACTGTGGCAGAGACCCATTTCGTGGGCCGACCAGGTTGTCTACCTTTCATCTGTATTTCCTTGGTTGGTTGTTTTTGGCCGAAATTTGCTCGGAGGTGATTACAACACCCTACCAGCTGTTTGCGCCATTGCATATCCAACAGTCAAATGCTGGTTCCGCCTGACCGTCTCGGTCGATGGATTGAATTTTTACCCATGCCTGGCGATAACGCCGAGCCAAGGCCGGCAGGAGTGAGCGATCCACAGATACTGGTGTGCGCCGAAACACAGGCTTCCTGATCTTGGTAAGGTCCGGCACGAGTCGATATTCATCAAATGCACCAACGACGCATCGCGTGTTTTGCTGGCGCCGGATGTGCTCCGCGTAAAGGACGAGTTGAGCGGGATCGAGGTCGTTGAAGGTCTTGGAGGTTTTATGATCAACGACGATTACGGAGTCTGTGTGCCGCAGGATTAAATCCGGGACCCCTATG
>JAUXOH010000437.1 GCA_030682505.1 Candidatus Didemnitutus sp.
GGGATGGTTTCGCGCCGAAGTGGAGGCGCGCGCCGGCTTCCCGCTCGGCGCGGCGCATCCGATGAACTTCCAACGCCAGGGCGATCTCTTCGGCTGGCACTGCCAGGCGGACGGCCGCTGGTTTCTCGGCCTCTATGTGGAAGCCGGGCGGGTGAAGAACGCGCCGGAGCGCCAACTCAAGACCGCGCTTCGACAAATCGTGGAAAAGCACCGCGTCGAGGTGCGCCTGACGCCTTCGCAGAATCTCCTGCTCGCCGGCGTGCGCGACGAGCAGCGCGCGGACATCACCACGCTGCTGGCGGACCATGGCGTGGCGGTGGAGCGCCAGGCCGCGGCCGTGCGGCGCGCCTCGATGGCCTGCCCGTCGCTGCCGACCTGCGGCCTCGGCCTCGCCGAGAGCGAGCGCTTCCTGCCGGGCCTGCTCGATCAATTTGAAGCGGAACTCACGGCCCTCGGCCTCGCGGAGGAGGAGATCATCGTGCGCATGACGGGTTGCCCGAACGGTTGCGCGCGACCCTACATGGCGGAGATCGGTTTCGTCGGCCGCGCACCGAACAAATACAATGTCTACCTCGGCGGCGGCGAGACGAGTGAACGACTCAACCGCGAGTATCGCTCCAGCGTGAAGGCGGACGAGATCATACCGCTGCTGCGCCCCATTCTGCAGCGATGGCGGGACGAGCGGCACCCCGGGGAGCGCTTTGGCGATTTCACGCAGCGCACCGTGTTGGCCGAACTTCCGGCCCCCGCCGCCGTATCCTCATGAGTCAGCGACCAACCCCTGAACTGCTCGCGCAGTGGAATCGCGACCTGCGTTCGTTGTCTCCGCAGGATGTGGTGCGTTGGGCGCTGGCCCAAGCGCAGGGGCGCACCGTCGTGTCGACCAACTTCCGGCCCTACGAGGCGGCGCTGCTCCATCTCGCCACGCAAGCGCAGCCGGACATCCCGGTGCTGTGGGTGGATCACGGTTACAACCGCCCCGCCACCTACCGGCATGCGGAGCACCTGCGGGCGCAGCTGAAACTCAACGTGCACGCCTTCCGGCCGCACCTTTCGGCCGCGCATCGCGACGCCACCGCCGGGCCGATTCCGGGGCCGGATGACGAGGCTGCGCTCCAGCAATTCAGCCGCGTGATGAAACTGGAGCCGTTCCAACGCGGGATGCGCGAACTCGCGCCGGCCGCCTGGCTCACCGCGTTGCGCCGCGACCAGACTCCCACGCGGGCCGGGCTCGACCTCGTCGCTTGGGACGCGAACTTCGGCACCCTCAAGGTCAGTCCGCTCTTTTATTGGGACGACGCGCAGCTGGAGGTCTATTTGCGCGAACACGACCTGCCGAACGAGTTCGACTACTTCGATCCCGCGAAGGCGGAGGCGAAACGCGAGTGTGGTCTGCACGCCGCGTGGGGCGTGGCCGGACTAAGAAAAGGCGCTCCGCGGACACCCGCACCGCGCAAACGGACCGCCTGAGCTCATGCACAACTACCAGTTGAGCCATCTCGACTATCTCGAGACCGAGGCGATTCACATTCTGCGCGAAGTGGCCGGTGAATTTGACCGACCGGCGATCCTGTTCTCGGGGGGCAAGGACTCGATCTGTCTGCTGCGCCTCGCGGAGAAGGCCTTTCGGCCGTCGGAGTTGCCGCTGCCACTGCTCAACATCGACACGGGCCATCACTTCCCGGAGTTGAATGAGTTTCGCGACCGGCGCGCCGCCGAACTCGGCGCACGCCTGATCGTGCGCACGGTCGAGGACGCCATCGCGCGCGGCCTCGCGGTGCCGCCGCCCGGTGAGACCAGCCGCAACAAATTGCAGATCCCGACGCTCCTGGCCGCGGTGGAGGAGTTTCGCTTCGACTGCCTGGTCGGTGGCGCGCGCCGCGACGAGGAGAAGGCGCGGGCGAAGGAGCGGTTTTTCAGCTACCGCGACAGTTTTGGCCAGTGGGACCCCAAGAACCAGCGTCCCGAGTTGTGGAATCTCTACAACGCGCGTCTGCATCCCGGCGAAAACATGCGCGTCTTTCCGCTGAGCAACTGGACGGAGCAGGATGTCTGGGAATACATCCACCGCGAGCGACTCGCGGTACCCTCGATCTACTTCAGCCATGTCCGTCGTTGTGTGCGGCGGGGCGGCCAATGGTTGCCGGTCAATGAACTCGTTCCCCCGCAGCCGTCGGAGACGGTGCAGGAGTTGCGGGTTCGCGTCCGCACCATTGGCGACATTACCTCGACCGGGCTGATCGAATCGCCGGCCGGAAACGTCGACGACATCATCGCGGAGGTCGCCGCGGCGCGCGTGACCGAGCGTGGCACCCGCGCGGACGACCGGGTTTCCGAGGCCGCGATGGAGGACCGCAAGAAGGCGGGCTATTTCTAAGATGATTTCCCCGTTTCGACCCGCTCCGGTCGCCGACCTCCTCCGCTTCAATACCTGCGGCAGCGTCGACGATGGCAAATCCACGCTCATCGGCCGCCTGCTCTACGATTCCAAGTCGCTGATGGAGGATCAACTGGAGGCCTTGGAACGCTCCGCCGACCTCCGCGGCGACGGTCGCGTGAATCTCGCCAATCTCACCGACGGCCTGCGCGCGGAGCGCGAGCAGGGCATCACGATCGATGTCGCCTACCGCTATTTCGCGACGCCGCGGCGCCGGTTCATCATCGCGGACACCCCGGGCCACGTGCAATACACGCGCAACATGGTGACGGGCGCGAGCACCGCCAACCTCTCGATCGTGCTCGTCGATGCGCGCACGGGCGTGATCGAGCAGAGCCGGCGCCACACGGCGATCGCGGCGTTGTTGCGCATCCCGCATCTCGTCGTCGCGGTGAACAAGATGGACCTCGTGGCCTGGTCGCAGGCGCGGTTCGACGAGATCCGCGCGGAGTTCAAGGCGTTCCTGCCGCGACTCGGGATTCGCGACGTGAAATTCATTCCGCTCAGTGCCTTGAAGGGCGACAACGTCGTCGATCCCTCGCCGCACGCGCCGTGGTATGAGGGCCCGACGCTGCTCGGCCACCTCGAGACCGTGCATATTGCGAGCGACTGGAATCTGGAGCATTTCCGCCTGCCCGTGCAGTGGGTGAATCGCCCGCACCGTCCGACGGATCCCGCGTGGCATGACTTCCGCGGCCTGAGCGGACAGATCGCCGGTGGCGTGGTGCGCGTGGGTGACCCGATCATGGCCTTGCCCGGCGGGTTGCTCTCGCGCGTGAGGGCGATTCACACGCTCGATGGGGAGGTGGAGGAGGCGTTTTGCCCGCAGTCCGTCACGCTCGTGCTGGAGCACGCCATCGACATCTCCCGGGGCGCGATGCTGGTGAAGCCGGATGCGTTGCCCGGCGGCGGGGTGGACTTGCGGGCGCAGCTGGCGTGGATGCACCCGCGGGCCCTGGAGTGCGGCCGCCGGCTCCTTCTCAAGCATACGACCCACACCACACCGGTCGTCGTGACCGAACTGGTCAACCGGTTGGACCTGACCACCTCCGAACGCCAGCCGGCGCCGGCCGCCCTCGCCTTGAACGACCTCGGCGAGGTGCGACTGCGCTCGGCCCGGCCACTTTTCTATGATGGCTATTGCACGAACCGGCTGACCGGATCATTCATCCTGATCGACGCCGCCACTCACGCCACG
>JAUXOH010000443.1 GCA_030682505.1 Candidatus Didemnitutus sp.
GCGCTGCACGCCTTCCTGCAACGCGCGCACGGCGCTGGCGATCTTGGGCCGCATCCCCTTGTCGATGACTCCCTTCTTCTTCAAGCCATCGACGTCTCCCACCTTGAGGGTCGAGATGAGCGACTCGGGATCATTCGGGTCTGCCAGCAGGCCGGGGACATCGCTCATATAGACGAGACGACGGGCGCGCAGGGCACTGGCCACGCGGCCGGCGACCGTGTCGGCATTCACGTTGTAGGGTTTGCCGTCGTAGCCTTCGGCCACGGGTGAAATCACGGGCATGAAGCCCTCGGCGATCTCCTTCTTGATCAGCTTCACCTTGACCTCAGTGGGTTCGCCCACAAAGCCGAGATCGACCGGGTTGCCGTCATCGTCCACCGCAAGCTTTTGGCAAACGATCACGGTGTCGCCGGGCAGACCCTTCGGACGGGCTTTCACCGACGTGAGCATCTCGCACACATCACGGTTCACGACCTCGTCGAGTGTCTGCTTGACGATCGCGATGGTCGCTTCGTCCGTCACGCGGAGTCCGTTGACGAAACTCGATTTCAGGCCCGAGGCGTCCATCGCCTTGTTGATCGCCTTGCCGCCGCCGTGGACGACGACGACGTTAATGCCGACGGCCGCGAGGAACGCGATATCGGTCGCGACGCTGAGGCGCACCGCGGGATCAGGATCATCCATGAAGCTGCCGCCGTATTTGACGACGAACGTGGATCCGCGAAAATCCTGGATGTAGGGCAGCGCTTCGAGCAGCACGCGTGCTTTGCTGATGACCTCGTTGACGTTCATCGAGGGGTTAAGGGGAAAGAGGGAAGCGGCCGTTGATCATGGGAGATGGGTTGCAGCAAGTTGTGTTAAGGCAACGCGTCGCAATTTCACTAAAAAAATACGCCCCGACCACGACGGGCCGCGCTCCTGCCCAAAAACCCGAGGCGCAATTCGCCCCCAAGGACGCTTTCACTCGCTCTTGTTGAAATTCACGTAACTGTCCGTCAGGTCGGTCGCGAGCAGCCGGTAGGCCGCCTTGCCGAGGTGAAGGTCGATGGTGACGGTAAAGCGACGGTTCTTCACGACCTCCTTCCACTTCGACTTGAGGTCCGGCTGCGGTTTTCCCGCGACCATGGCGGGAACGTCATTGTAGCGGATGTCCATTTTGGCCTCGATCAACTTGGCCCCGGAGTAGCCGGCGGCATCGGCCAGGCGGCCCCAGTTCGGGTCTTCGCCAAACCACGATGACTTCACGAGGAGGGAATTACCGATCGCCCGCGCCACTTTCTGGGCATCTTCAGCCGAGGCGGCGCCGAGCACCTTCACCTCGATGACCTTGGTGATCTTCTCCCCGTCCGAGACGATCTTGTCGGCCAGCACTTCGCAGGCCTTCCACACCGCTTCGGCGAACAACGCGCGGAGTTCGCGCGGGCTCTTGTCGCCGACACTCACGCCGGAGTGACCGTTGGCGAGGATCAGCACCGTGTCGTTGGTGCTCATGTCCCCATCGACCGTGATGCAATTGAAAGTGCCCCCGACGGCTTCCGAAAGCGTCTTCTGCAGGAAACTGCGCGGGACCGAAAAATCCGTGGCGAGAAAGGCGAGCATCGTCGCCATGTTGGGTTGAATCATGCCCGCGCCTTTGGCGAAACCGGCCACCGTGTGTTTCTTGCCATCATAGACAAACGAGACGGTGACCGTCTTGGCCTTGGTGTCCGAAGTCAGAATCGCGTTGGCCGCCTTCTGGCCGTGCGCGGGAGTCCGGCCCTTTTCAGTGACGGCGCGCTCGAGGCCCTTGAGGATCCGGTCCATCGGCAACGGCTGGCCAATGCGCCCGGTGGAACAAACAAAAAAGGCGGTTGGTTTCTGATTGAGCGAGGCGGCGGCGCGTTGCGCCATGAGGTTGGCGTCGCGCAGGCCCTCGGCGCCCGTGCAGGCATTGGCGTTGCCACTGTTGGCAATGAAGCCGTGAAAAGGACCGCCCTCCGCGAGGTGCTTCTGGCACAACAAGACCGGCGCCGCCTTGACGGCATTGATCGTAAAGGTGCCCGCCGCCGTGCACGGTCGCAGCGAATAGACCAAGGTCAGATCGAGTCGCTTGGGGTCGTTTTTCTGCCGGATATCGCTCGCCACCGCAGCGGCTTCGAATCCGGGCACGTCCGTGATGCCCGCGCTGTCAGGGATAACGATCAGTGGTGTCATGTTGGGGAAGGGTGTCTCAAACCAATCCGGCATTCTCCGGAAAACCGCACCACAGATTCATGATCTGGACGGCTTGCCCGCTGGCACCTTTCATCAGGTTATCGAGGGCGGAAGTAAGCACAAAATTGCCGGTGCGGGGATCGTGGACGGCGGAGATATCCACGCGATTCGTGCCGGTAACATGGGCGGAGTCCGGCGTCTCTCCGCTCGGCAAGATAGCAACAAAGGGACGCCCGGCGTAAGCGGCGCGCCACGCCGCATAGAGCGACCCGATCGTCGCGCCCGCCGCGGCCGGGACCGTGATCGTGGTGATGATGCCGCGGCGCATCGGGGCGAGGTGGGGATTGAATTGCACCGTCACTTTCGCGTCGGCGCGCAGGGAGAGTTGTTCCTCGATTTCCGCGAGGTGCCGGTGCTTGACGAGGCCGTAGGCCTTGGCGCTCTCGGCGCGCTCGACGTAAAGGTAAGCCTCCTCGGCCTTCTTGCCGGCCCCACTGACACCGCTGAAGGAATTCACCACGATGTGCTCGCGAGCCACGATGCCCGCGGCCAGCAGCGGCGCGAGCGGGACCAGGGTGCTCGTGGGATAACAACCGGGAGCCGCCGCCAGCTTGGCTTCGGTCCGCCAGCTTGGATCCGTCAGCTCGGGCAGAACAAAACGCGCCTGCGGCAGGAGCTCGGGCGCGTGGTGAGACCCGTAGTATTTCTCAAAGGTCGCGAGGTCAGTGACGCGAAAGTCGGCGCTGAGATCGATGACCTTGCGGCCGGCGGGCACCAGTGCCTGAGCAAAGTCAGCCGCCGTGCCGTGGGGCAAGGCCAGGAACCAGACGCCAATGTCTTCGCGCGCGGCCAGGGCGGCGGCATCCGAATTCGAAAACGTCAACGCGTCCGCCACGGTGCCGCGCAACGCCGGGATGACGCTGGACAGCGCCTTGCCCGCGTGTTGGCGCGACGTCACCGCCGTCAACGTGACGTGCGGATGCGCGAGCAAGAGTTTAACGAGAACCTCGCCGGAGTAACCCGACGCGCCGACTATGCCGACATTCATCAAAGTAGAGACGGAGTAAGGGCCCAGCTGGGCGGGGTTTGCAAATAAAAACGGGGTGCACAAGGCACCCCGTTTCGGAAATGAAACCTGACTGGCAGGTGGCTTAACGCTTCGAGAACTGGAAGCGCTTGCGGGCGCCGGGCTGACCGGGCTTCTTGCGCTCTTTCTCGCGCGGGTCACGGGTGAGGTGACCGGCCTTCTTCAAAGTGACGCGCAGCTCGGCGTTGAACTTGAGCAGGGCACGGGCGATGCCGAGAGAAACGGCGCCGGCCTGGGCGCTGATGCCGCCGCCGGCGATGTTGGCGATCACATCAAATTTTTCCTTCACGTCAGCCGTGGTCAACGGGCTGGCGGCGCGACGGGAAAAGTTGTCGTGCTTGAAGTAGCCGTCGAAATCGAGGCCATTGGCGGTGAGCTTGCCAGAGCCCGGGATAAGGCGGACGCGGGCGGTGGAGGTCTTGCGACGACCGGTGCCGAGGAAAACGGTAGATTCAGCGCTCATGGGTCAGATCAAAGCTTGGTGGGATTCTGCGCCGCGTGGGTGTGCTCGGCGCCCGGGAACACGCGAAGCTTCGTGAGCATCTTCGTGCACAGGCGGTTTTTCGGGAGCATGCCCTTCACGGCCTGCATGATGATAAATTCGGGCTTCTTGACGCGAACGTCCGCAAGCTTGCGATATTTTTCGCCGCCGACGTAGCCGGAGAACGACATGTATTCAGTCGCTTCTTCCTTCTTGCCGGTGAGGGCGACCTTGCTCGCATTGATCACGATGACGAAATCGCCGGTATCAACATGGGGGGTATAGGTGGCCTTGTTGCGGCCACGGAGGAGATTAGCGATCTTAACGGCGAGACGGCCAAGGACCTGCCCGTCGGCATCGATAAGATACCACTTGGGTTGGACTGTCTCTTTTTTGGCCAGATAGGTTTTCATTGCGGAAAGGGGCTCAAAGGAAGGGTTTTGCCCTACCCTGTCAACACACAACCTTTCACAATTTCTGCGAAGCCGATTTCAGCTCCAATTCGGGGGTTAATGGCTCAGAAGTCGAACGTTACAGATAAATCGACACCTGCCCGGGTACCGCCGGATCGACCGGTAGACGACCAAAACGCCGCATTCCCCGTCGCACCGGAGAGTCGGCCTGTCACGACCAACATCGTTCGCTCGCCAACCCGATACGGCAGCCGCGCTTCCGCTCCATAATAGCTGAAAGTGTCGCTCACGGCGGCTCCGACGGCGTCCGGGCGGGCGTCGGTCGCGTCGATCCACCCCGCGAACACGCTCCACTCGAGAAACGCCCCCCAATTCGGCAGGGCCAGACTTCGCGCAAGGCGAACTTCGGCGAGATCGGCCTGCAAACGAAGATCGCGGTGATAAGCCAC
>JAUXOH010000452.1 GCA_030682505.1 Candidatus Didemnitutus sp.
CTGGAGCCGACCAAGCTGCAGGGCTGGCGGATTTTCCACGATGTCCCTTTCAGCAACAACGGCGCCAAGTTCAACATCGACCATGTCGCGGTTGGACCCGGCGGGGTGTTCGTCATCGAGACCAAGACCCGGCGCAAAGGCAAACCGCGTCCCGGCTTCAAGGACAACGAAGTGTTCTTCGACGGTCGCGACTTGGTCTGGCCCTGGGGCGAGGACAATCATGGACTCGAGCAGGCGGAGCAAAACGCCCAGTGGATGATGAATTGGATCCGCAACGAGATCGGTGAACGCGTGCACGTTTCGCCCATCCTCGCACTCCCGGGATGGTGGGTTGAAAAGAAACCGGCGCGGGAGTCCCGCGTGTGCGCAGTCGTGAATCCAAAGTGGTTGCCCGGCATGCTCGGTCGCGAACGGGCGGTGTTGGACCAAAAGACGATCGATCTGCTTGCGCTGCGGATCGAGGCCAAGTGCCGCGACGTCGAGGAATAGACGGGTTGCAGCGGCGCTGTAGGTTGCGTCCGACCTGACCTGTCATCGTTTAAACCGTAGGTTGCGCCCTTGCGGCGCAACGAGGGGAGTCGCGACGCAAGGTCGCGACCTACGGGTTCGGACATTGTTTAAACTGTAGGTTGCGCCCTTGCGGCGCAACGGTGGGAGTCGCGACACGAGGGCGCGACCTACGAGGTGTGGGGACATTGTCGTGACACAAGGGCGTGACCTACGAGGTGTGGGGACATTGTCGCGACACAAGGGCGTGACCTACGGGAAAGAGTCGGGCGATGCGGGGCGCAAAGCCGATGCGGGCCCCGGCAAAATTCTGATCGTCACGGGGACGGCTGCGATTACATCGGTTACCGCGCGCCATGCACCGCCACGAGTTCCACCTCAACATTCCCCCGGGCAGGCTGCTGCAATATTACCGCGGTGAGTCCCGCTCGGTGATCGCCCGCGCCGCGGACGGACGGAACATCCAGTTCCCCGCCAACCTGCTCGTCCGCCACGTCGCGGCCGACGGCGTCGTCGGCCGCTTCGTCCTCACGACCGACGCGAACAACAAGGTCATCGACTTGGAGCGCCTCGACGCGAGCGCCTGAAGCCTGAGCGGGCCGGGTTGAACTCGCTTCGCGCGGCCGTGGTCAGAGCGGGTCGTCAGTCAGGTTTTCATCAGACCGGGGGAAATCGATCCGGCCGGAAAGACGACGTAACCCTGCTTGGGGTCCAGCTGCGCCCGCAGACTCTTGGGCAAAACGCCGAACTTGAACCCCACGGACTTTCCGCGGGCCTTGGCCGGCTGCAGCACGATCTGACCCGGCAACGGACATTTCCAGTTTTCAATGATCTCGATGGTGTTCGAGGAACCGCCGAGGTTACGATTCACCGACAAAATAAGCGGTCGATCCGAAGCGCGGCGTGCTTTTCCACCCCCCGAGTCGGGTGATGGTTCTTCACCGCTGCCGGCGGCGGAACTCGATTCAGCCACCGGAGCGGGATTGGCAAACGGCTTCAGTTTGATTTCCACCTGATGCACCTGCTCGGTGCGATGCTTGTTCTCCGCCCCCGCTTCGAGCGCGAAAAGTCCGAAGAGTTTCCCTTCGCCCTTGCCGGAAACCGTGTCGGTTTTCTCGATGACGAAGTTGATCTTCAATTCGATTTCCTCGACCGCAAAGGCCGGGGTGCCGGGCGCGGTCTCGCGGCTGCGCATGGCGGTCATGATCTCCGAGCGAACCTGACCAATGAGGTCGGCCAATTGTAGCCGACCGGGGTTATCCGTTGTGTGGCTCATGGTGGGGAATCCACCGCCGGCCGGGTTGGAGTGCACAGCGTGGAATAACCGGAGCGTATCCCCCTTTGCCCAATCCGCAATCGATCAGAGGCCCGGAGGCGCCACCGAGGCTGGGCCCCGCGATTTCCCCCTCACCGTTCCAAGTCGCCCGTCCGCGCGGGCGACCACCGGCTTGTAATCCATTAAGTTACAAGTGATCGGGGGTGCGGGGCCTGTTTGCGGCACACCCCAATTGTTTCCGGAGCAACGCCCTCCAGCAGTTTGTAACTTAATGAATTACAAAGGGCTTGGGGACGGCTGGTGTGGCGACGGTGGAGACAGCGGGTGTGAACGCTCCCGCACTGCGGACTCAGGTGTCCGAATGGGCGGCAGGCTTGGCGTCGCGCACGGCGTCGGCAATCGTCACCGGCAGCGTCTCGGTTTCACCCGTGGTCTTGTCGAAGCGCATCGAGAGCGTGCGCGACACGCCGCGCTCCTGCATCGTGACACCGTAGAGCGCGTCCGCCGCGGCGATCGTGCTCTTGTTGTGCGTGATGATGATGAACTGCGACTCGGCCACGAATTGCTTCAACAAATTGGTGAACCGGTGGATGTTCGACTCGTCGAGCGGCGCATCCAATTCGTCGAGCAAACAGAACGGCGACGGCTTCACCATGTAGAGTGCGAAGAGCAACGCCACGGCCGTGAGCGTCTTTTGCCCGCCGGACAGCAGGGTGATGCCCTTGAGCTTGGTGCCCGGGGGTTGGGCCACGATCTCGATGCCGCTCTCGAGGGGATCGTCCGCCGACACGAGTTCGATCTCCGCCCGGCCACCGCCAAAGAGGATGTTGAAGGTGTAGGCGAAATTCTTGCGGATCTGGTCGAAGGTGATCTGGAACTGCTCGAGGGAAGTCCGGTTGATGTCGTCAATCGCCTTGAGCAAGACGGCCTTGGCGGTCGTCAGATCGTCGCACTGCGATTTCAGGAACTCGAAGCGCTGCTTGAGTTCGGAATATTCCTCGATGGCCACGAGATTGACGGCGCCCATCGCACCGATGCGTTGGCGGAGGGCGTCGATCTCGGTCTTGACCAGATCCCACGCGGTGGTGTCGAAGGCCGCCAAATCGGCCTCGGTCGGCTCGCCCTTGTTTTCCTTCTTCTTGCGCCGCTTCGGGGCGGTCACGGCCTGGGCGGCGGCGTGCGACTCCTCGGCAGGGGCGGTCAACGCCGGGGCCGCCGGAGCCTCCTCGTCGTCGTCGAGATCGAGTTCCTTCATGCCCTCGGGCTCGTCATCGGCGTGCCAGAGCAGGCGACGCCAGTCGAGCGTCGCGACATCGACTTGAAATTCGTGAAGGATCTCCTCGGCGAGGAACTGCACGCGCGCGCGCGTCTCGGCGACCTTGACCTCGTTGCGGGAAAGTTCGGACATCGCCAACTCCGCTTCGCTGCGGATCGTGCTCATCCCGACCTCGACCGCGTTGATCTCCTGCTCGACGCGGGAAAGGTCGCGCCGGGCCACATCCACTTCCTCTTGGGCGGTGGCCAGCTGGGTGGCCACAGCCACGCCCCGGGCGCGCTGGTCGCGGGTTTCACCCTCGAGGAGGGCAATCTGCTGCGTCCACGTTTCGATCTCGATCTGCCGCTCGTCGTGCAGGTTGGCAAGTTGGGCGCGGCGCCGTTCCATTTCGCCCAAACCGCGGTCGAGCACCTCGACCTTTTGCCGACGGTCGGCGAGATCGAGGCGGGCTTGGGCAAGGCCTTCCTTCTTGCCGTCCCGCTCGGTCCGGCGCGTGGAGAGGGTGGATTCGATCTCGGTGATTTTTTGCTTCTGCGCCTCGACCGTGGCGTGGGCCCCGGCGAGCTGGGTCTGGGCCTGGGAGTGACGGCTGAGCGTCTCCTCGCGATCCCGCTGGAGATTGGCCAGTTCGTTCTGCATCCGGCCGAGACGGTTCGCGGCCTCGTCGTGGGAACGTTGGGCGTTCTTCTCCTCGTTGTGCAGACCGGCGGCGAGTTGCGACGCGGCCAGCACGTCCTTGCGCTTCTGTTCGAGGGCGTGCTCGGCGGCGTTCAGCGCGACGCTGATCTGGTCGATCAGCCCGCGTTGCGTGTCGTGGGCGGCTTGCTCGGTGACGACCGCCTTGCCCGTCTCGCGCAGATCGACTTCGCGTTGCACGATGCTGTTGGCCGGTTTCTTGTGATGACCGCCGTAGATCAATCCGCGCCGGTCGACGAGGTCGCCCTTCGGCGTGGCGACCAGGAGGAAGCTGAAGGCGGGGTTCGCCTTCCAGAAATCGAGAAACGCGCCGAGGTCCTCGGCGAGGTAGCAGGCGGAGAGAATCGAGAACGCCGGATGCGAGTCGTCGAAGTTGGCGACTGCGTCGGTCGCGGGCTTGAGACCGGCCGGCAAGTCGGTCGCGGCCCGGTTGGCGAGCAGGCCCGGCACCTGCAGGCACACGCTGCCAATCCGGTCCGTCTCCAGCTGGGCGAGAATTTTCTGGGCGGTGGAGAGATCGGCCACGGTGATGGCCTCCACCGAGGCACCGAGCAGTGACTCGAGCGCCTTGGCATATTCCGGACGGACTTCGAGCCCCTGCGTGATCGGCACGAATTTCGCGTCGCCGACGACGGAAGCGAGCCGGCCCTGGAGGAGGGCCTTGGCACCTTCGCCGAAGCCTTCCCATTTTTCCTGCAATTGCTGGAGCAACTTCAGGCGCGCGGTCTTCTGCGCGAGGTTGCGGTCAATCTCCTGCAGGCGGCGCTGGGCTTCGCGGAAATTGCCGGTCGCGGTCTGCAGGGCGGTTTGGGCCGCTTGGGCCTCGTTGTTGTGCCGGCTTTGTTCGGCGCGGGCTTCCTCGACGCGCGTGCGCACGTCGCCGAGCGCCTGTTGCGCGGTCGCCACGCTGCCGCGGACCTCCTCGAGGTCGGTGGCGACTTGATCGTATTTGTTCTGGCTGGTGCGGGCGTCGACTTCGAGGCCGGAGCTTTCCGTGCGCAGGCGCGCGACGATGCTCTCCAGTTGCAGAAGATGAAACTTGTCCTGTCCCAGCTGCTGTTCCGCGCGCGTCATCTCCGCCTCGAGGACGGCGAGTTCGCGGTTGCGGTCCTGGAACACGGCGTCGGAGCTGCCGAGCAGGCTGAGCTGCATCTGCTTGTCCTGCGCCCCGGTGTCGACCTGCGAGGAGAGCTCGCGCAACTGCATCTCGAGCTCGGCCACGTCGTCCTTGCCCGCTTGGAGCCGGTCGGTGAGGCCGGCGCGCTTGACCTCGGCCATGTTGGCGGCGTTCTCCGCCTGCTCCTTTTGCGTGCGCAGATCGAAGACGCCTTGTTGGGCTTCCTGCACGCGGAGCGTGAGGGTGGAGCGGGCCGCCTTCTGTTCGTCGAGCGCGCGCGTCTTTTCCTCCAGCGTGCCGCGGCGGACGTCCGCCTCCTGGCGCAGGCCCGCGACACGACCGTCGAGGTCGGCGAGGACGGAACTGAATTGCTGCCACTGGTGGGAACCGTGCGCGAGGGCGAGGTGACGCAGGCGGAAACTGAGGCGCTTGTAACGCATCGCCTTCGAGGCTTGGCGGCGCAGCGAGCCGATCTGCCGACCGACCTCGTTGATCACGTCGGAGACGCGGGCGAGATTCTGCTCGGTGAGCGCGAGCTTGCTCATGGCCTCGCGGCGCTGGCTCTTGTATTTGGTGATGCCGGCGGCTTCCTCGAACACCACGCGGCGCTCCTCGGGCTTGGAGGAGAGGATCTGATCGATCTGGCCCTGGGCCATGATCGAGTAACTCGTCCGGCCCACGCCGGTGTCCATGAAAAGCTTGTGGATGTCCTTCAACCGGCACGGCTGGCCGTTGAAGTAGTAATCGCTCTGCCCGTCGCGGGAGACGCGGCGCATGATTTCGATCTCGTGGAATTCGCTGCCGAGTTGCTTTTCGCATTCGGTGAGCAGCATCGCGACCTCGCAGATCTGGGCGGCCTTGCGGGTGTCGGCGCCCTCAAAAATGACGTCCTGCATCTTGCCGCCGCGCAGGGCCTTGGCGCTCTGTTCGCCGAGCACCCAGCGGATGGCATCGGCGATGTTGGATTTTCCGCAACCGTTGGGTCCGACGATCGCGGTGACTCCCGGTTCGAAATTCAGGGTCGTTTGATCGGCAAAACTCTTAAATCCGTTGAGCTTGAGGGCGCGTAGATACATTGAGCTAGAACGGAAAACTAGAGGGTTCGTGGATAGACGGCGCAATGGAAAAAACATCGATTTTCCCTCTGAAAAATGCCGCCCGACCCCCATTATTTGCTGGCCAAAGCCGTCCGTCCCGGAGCAGGGCGCGTTTCCGCTCCCGGCCAGCCACCGGCGCGGAGGACCGCGCCGGGGAATGCCGGCCGACGCCGGAGCGGGCCCAGATTCGACTCGCGGCGAGAGCCAA
>JAUXOH010000456.1 GCA_030682505.1 Candidatus Didemnitutus sp.
GGGATGAATTCATATCGTTCGCCGCTCCGACCATATTCAAAGCAGGTGCCCGCCACTACAAACCTCTTTACGCCAGCCAGCAGCGCCCGCTGCGCCATTCGCAGAGGAACGGTCACATTCCAATGCAGACAGTTCTCTAAAGTGTCGTAGGGCACGTTCGCGGAGTGCGCGGCCAGATGAACCAAGATTTCAATACCCCGGAAATGATCGGGCTCCAAGTCCTCAAACGGCACCTCCAGCCAATCGGGCTCTCGGTCTAATTTGATTCTTGTCTGGCTTCCCGAGCGGCGCAGTGCGCGCACTTCGTGCCCCGCCGCCAACGCCTGCTTAACAAAATGGCTGCCAATAAAACCTGTCCCGCCAGTTACGAAAAGCTTCATGCTCAAAACGGTGATGTGAAGTCTACAAGCGGCTGAAACGCGGCATCGCGTGTTGATACGATCGGGTGCTGCACAGGCCACTTGAACCCAAAGCTGTCCCAATGGATCCCAACGTCGTGACACGGGGCGTGAATCGCCGACGTCTGATAAATCATCAGCGATTGGTCCTCCAGCGAGAGAAACCCATGAGCCAGACCGGACGGGATATATAGTATCCGGTGATCCTCCACTCCCATTTCAATACCGATGCTCTTGCCGAAGTTCGGCGAATCTTTGCGTAGATCAAGCAGCACGTCCAACACACGTCCCGCGACGCAATAAACGAGCTTCGCGTGGTCGTGAGGCGGAAGCTGAAAATGCATGCCACGCAAAACATTTTTCTTCGAAACCGAATAAAACTGCTCAGCCAACACAAATTGAATACCCAACCCGGCGTAGGCTTCCTTATGAAAAGTTTTTACGAAATCCCCGCGTGGGTCCCGAAATACTCGCGGCTCGAATAACCTCACACCCGGTATATTTATGGGCAGCTCAGTGAAGGGAGTATTCATTGTTTAAGGACAAAACCGTGGATGACTTCCAACTCGTAGGCGAGCATCGCAGGGGTAAGGCCGGGAAAAGTGCCGAGGAACAGGGCGCGGTGCATCAGATCATCGGCACCGGGCATCTCGCCGATGACACGCAGCGCCTGCGGCCGGTCCTTCTTCAATTGCACGAACGCCGGCTGCCGGAGCAGGTTGCCGCCAAACAGCATGCGGTTGCCGATCTTCTTCGCGTCGAGGTGCCGCCCGAGGTCCGTGTGCGAAAACGGCGCGCCAGCTTTCACGCGGAGCATAAAACCGAACCACGAGCAGTCCGTTCGGCAGCCAGAGGAATCCCAAGTAAAACCAGAAGACTGAGGGCGGAGGGCAGAAGTCGGTCGGTCCCAACTGATCGCGTGGGTTGGCAGCGAGAAATCAAAGAACTCGCCGAGGTCCGCCAGACCCGCGCGCAGGGTTTCCCAGTTCTGTTTCCGCGCCTCGATGAAGCCGGGCAGCTTCTTCAGCTGCTGTCGGCCGATGGCGGCCTGCGGGTCTAGGGGCTTCAGGTTATAGCCGAGGTGGCTGTAGATATATTTATGGTCGTAGCCCTTCGGCAGCTCGCCGAGCTGCCATTGGAAACGCTTGTCGCAGGTGTCATCCTTGCCACTCGCACACCAGCAGTCGCGGCCCCAGTCGCGGAAACTCTCGGCATAGGTCTTTAGCGGCGGCCGGTGGACGATGCTGACCGCCCCGCCCTCGCCCATCGTCAGATGATGCGGCGGATAAAACGACTGCGTGGAAATGTCGCCCCACGCTCCAGTGAAGCGCGTGATGTGCGTGCCGTTCGCGGGGATGCCGGGCGAGTTTTCCTTGAAGCCGAGTGCATGCGCGCGGGCGATCGGCATGGAATAGGTACAACCGAGCGCGTCGCAGTTGTCCTCGATGAGCCACAGGTCGTGCTTCCGGCAGAATTCCAGCACGGCGCCAAGGTCGAAAGGATTGCCGAGCGTGTGCGCCATCATCACGGCCTTCGTCTTGCCGGGCGAAAAGGCCGCCTCAAGCTGCTCCACACGGGCGTTGCCGGTGGCGGGATCGTTGTCGATGAAGACTGGCACCGCGCCGCCCTGGATGATCGGTGCCACCGTCGTAGGGAAACCAGCGGCCACGGTGATGACCTCGTCCCCGGGTTGGATGCGTTTGTGCGCCGGCAACTTGTGGGTCGTGAGCGCAGAGAACGCGACCAGATTAGCCGACGAACCCGAATTGACGAGGAGCGAGTGCTTAACGCCGAGCAGAGCAGCGAACTCCGCCTCGAAAGCCGCGCCCTCGGGCCCGAGCGTGAGCCAGAAATCGAGTGTCGCCCCGACGGCCGCTTCTACCTCGTCGGCGTTAAAGACGCGGGCCGCATAAGGCACGGTTGTCTGTCCAGCCACGAAGGGCACGTTGTTGTCAGGACCGGCGCGATTCGCCCCGTGGGTGAGCGCAGAATATTCGCGGGTCAGGCGCAGTATCTCCGCCTTCAGTGCTGCCGGTGTCTGGTTCATCGGGCCCAAGTCAGGTTGAGGGCGCGCGCCGCCGCCTCGTAGGTGGCGATTTGCCGGCGGGTGTGGTCGGCCGCGACAGTAGCATCCGCGGAGACGAACCGATACCACTCCACGGTATGGGTGATGGTCGCGGCAAAATCCCACACCGGCTTCCAGCCAAGTACACGCGCGGCCTTTTCGATAGAGAGGCTGAGCAGCGTGGCCTCGTGCATAGCTTTGGAATCGGTGCGGTCCTCCCATTTGCCCGGCCAATGCCTGAGAACTTCCTCCACCAGCGCGGCAACCGGCCGCGTGGCATCGGTCGTCGGGCCGAAATTATAGGCGGAGGCAAGTTCACCGCACGGCGCGGACGCCGCCAGCTGAGCGCCAAGCCACAGGTAGCCGCTGAGCGGTTCGAGCACATGCTGCCACGGCCGCGTGGCGTGACGGTTACGCACCGGGATCACCTCGCCGCGCTGCAGGCTGCGGATGCAGTCCGGCACGATGCGGTCCAGCGCCCAGTCGCCACCGCCGATGACATTGCCGGCGCGGGCCGAGGCGAGCCGCACCAACGAGTCTGCGGCGGAAAAGTAAGAACGACGATAGGCCGACACCACGAGTTCGGCGGCACCCTTGGAGGAACTGTAAGGATCATGGCCGCCCATCGGCTCGTCCTCCCGGTAGGCGTGCGTCCGCTCCGTGTTCTCGTAACACTTGTCCGTGGTCACCACCACGACGGCGCAGCGGATCCCCGCCAGCCGCACGGCTTCGAGCAGGTGCACCGTGCCCATGATGTTCGTGGCATAGGTCTCCACCGGTTGCGAGTAGGACAGCCGCACCAGCGGCTGCGCCGCGAGATGGAAGATAAAATCCGGCTTCGCTGCGTCCACGGCAGCACGCACGGTGGCGAGATCGCGAATATCGCCACGCCGATCTTTCATCCGACTGGAGAGCCCGAGTTCGTCAAATAGCGCCGGCGTGGTCGCCGGTGGCAACGCCAGGCCAGTGACGTCCGCTCCGAGCGCCAGCAGCCATTCGCACAACCACGAGCCCTTGAAGCCCGTGTGGCCGGTGACCAGCACCCGCTTACCGCGATAGATGCCTCCAAAAGTGCGAGAGATGCTGTTGTTTGTGACTGTCATTACATAAAACCAATCAGTAGTGTCCGGAATTAACCCAGCG
>JAUXOH010000342.1 GCA_030682505.1 Candidatus Didemnitutus sp.
CCTCCCGAAGGAACAGCGGCGCACCTTGATTCCCTTGGGGGAAACGGCGCGAAAAATTCTGAGCGAGATCCTGTTGCTCGCCGGACGCAGCCCGCCGCCGACCTTGACCGCGGCGCTGGCGGAAGTCCTGACGGCGCGCCTCGGCGTGCGGATTGATCCGCGGGTTTGGGCCGGCCGGGAGTTGCCCGACCATCTCCGGGTGCGCGTGGAAGTGGTCGATGAGCGGGGCAAGGTGCTCGGGGCGAGCCGTGATCTGGGTGAACTGCAGCGGCAACTCGGCACGAAGCAGCGGGAGGCGAGCGTGAAGGCGGCGCACCATGACAATGCGGCTTGGCGCGCGGCGCGCGCGAAATGGGAAGTGGCGCCCATGCTCGAATGGAAATTCGGCGACCTGCCCGAAGCGGTCGTGGTCGCGGAGCATGCCGGCGTGCCCGTGAAGGGCCATCCGGGACTGCAAGCGCGGGAAGGCGGCGTGGCCGTGCGCCTGTTTGCCACGCCCGAGGAAGCGCGCGCGGCGACGCGCGGTGGGTTGGCGAAACTTTTCGAGAGTCAGTTGCGTTACGAGCTCGGGTGGCTGGAAAAGGACCTGCGTGATTTGCGGGCGATCGGGACGCTCGCCGTGACCTTGGTGCCGATGGAAAAACTGCAGCAACAGGCCCTCGAGACCATTGTGCGGTGGGTGAGCGGGCGCGCCGTCTGGCCGTTGCGCGCGGCGGTGTTCGAGCGCGAACTGGCTGAGGCCAAGGCGGACCTGCGGGGCTTGGTGCCCAAACTGACCGACCTGCTGCGCGAGGTGTTCACACTCCGGCTCGCCCTGCAGACGCACAAGACGCCCTATCCAGGCATGGAGAATGATCTGGCGATGCTGTTGCCCCCGGACTTTCTGTGTCGGACGCCGTTCCCCCGGATCAGGCACTTGGCTCGCTACTTGAAAGGAATGCAGATCCGGGCGGAGCGAACCAAACGGGATCCGGCCAAGGACAATTTACGGGCGCGGGAGCTACAGCCGTTCGTGCAAGCCGTGCAGAAACTCGATGAGGGCGCCGGGGAGTTGCGCTGGCTCGTGGAGGAATATCGCGTGAGTTTGTTTGCCCAGGAACTCGGCACGGCGGAACCCGTGTCGGCCGTGCGATTGGAACGAATGTTGCAGGAGATTGCCGCGGGCAAGGCATCTGGCGCGGGCAGCGAGGGCGCCGGAGTGGCGGTTCGGGCCGTTCTTGCCCTGCCAACGAAAGGCAAGACGGTTTTCAAGAGTCTCGACGCCCTCGGCAACCTGAAGCGCCCATAATTTCCGGGAGCACCGAGGGGGCCTTTAGGATTGCCGAATCCACCGGAGCGGGAGTAGGTTTCGTTCAACCCCCAAAGACGCATGAACACTTCGATCGCTACGTTGTTGGAGCACAAAGGTGGAGCGGTTAAATCGGTGCCATCGGGCATTTCGGTGGCCGATGCCGTGAAGGAAATGAACCGTCAGAAGATCGGCTGCATGCTGGTGATCGACGGGGAGAAACTGGTCGGTATTTTCACGGAACGCGACGTGCTCACGCGGGTCGTGGCGGCGGATCTCGATCCCAAGGGCACGACCGTGGCCCGCGTCATGACGGCGAATGTGCTCACGGTGGGGCCGGAGACTTCCGTCCAGAAGATGATGGAGATTTTCACCGAGAAACGCTGTCGGCATATGCCGGTGGAGAAGGACGAGCGCATTGTCGGATTGATTTCAATTGGTGACGTCTCCCGCTGGGTGGCCAGTGCTCATCGCGCCGAGGCGGAATCGTTGCGCCAATATATCAGCGGCGACCTTTCGTCATAAACCTCGCGACGGGCGGATTCGCGTCGGCGGGTTGTTCAGTTGCTGAAAGCGGGAGAGTTCTTGATGTTGCGCAAGTCCCTCCGGGGCGGTGCGAGCGCGACACCAGACCGCCGTCGCGTGGAGGTGGCCCGGACAGATCTGTCCTGCCGGATATTCAACTTGCTAGGCCTGTTTGGCCCGAGTGTTCTATGAGCCATTAGCATGGCTGAGAAATTACCCCATCCACCGGCCCAAGACGATGCCGCGCGAACGATCGAGTTTCGCGTCGAGGGAGAAATGACTCGTCTTCTTTACCGCTCGGTTGGCTTTGGTTTGTTTTCAAATTTCGCCCTCGCGCTCATCTTGGTGGCCGGAGTCTGGTCGTATTTCCCGCAGAGCCAGACGCTTAGTTGGCTCGCGGTTGCGACCTTGGTCACATTGCTGAGGGCGGTCAGCATGGTGATTTTCGGCCGTCGGGCGCCGGCTGACAATCAGCTGGGGTTTTGGCGAAAGATCTTTTTTGCCGAACTGCTGGCGTCCGGTTTGGTTTGGGGTGCGGGCGTTTGGCTGTTCCTCAACACCTCGGCCCCGTTGCCGCAATACTTGGCGATGTTTATTGTGGCGGGCTTGAATGCCGGTGCCGTGCGTTCGCTGGCTTCGGTGCGGGAATGTTACATCGCGTTTGTGATCGTCACGCTGCTCCCGGCCTTTGTCCGCTTTGTGCAGCTTGACGTGACCGGGAGCTGGACGCTGGGGGCCGTGGCGGTGATTTACGCGCTGTTTCTGCTCAACACGGCCCGCTTGCACCGTGCCGACCTGAAAAAACTCTACCGGCTGCATTTCGAAAATGAAGCCTTTGTCCTCACCCTCAGTGAGGCCAAGGTGCGGGCGGAAGCGGCGAATCTGGTGAAGAGCGAATTTATCGCGACCATGAGCCATGAGATTCGCACCCCGATGAACGGAGTCATCGGGAAGCTGCAGTTGCTGCGCGATTCACCGCTCAACGACGAGCAGCGACAGTATATCGACGTGG
>JAUXOH010000464.1 GCA_030682505.1 Candidatus Didemnitutus sp.
TGCGCACGCTGCCTTCGATCACGTAGGCCACGCCGAGCTGCCGCGCGACCTCCGGGATCGGCGTGTCCTTGCCCTTGAAATGAAATGCCGAGGTCCGCGCCGTCACCTTCAGTCCCGGCACCTTCGCCAAGACATTGAGCAACTCCTCGCTGATGCCGTCGGAAAAATACTCGTTGTCCTTGTCGTCGGAGAGATTGGCGAAGGCGAGCACGGCGACGGATTTGCCGGCGACGGCAGGAACCGTCGCAGGTGATAGGCTGGAGGCGAGAGGCGCTGGGCTATTGGTGATTGGTGATGGGGTCGCTACTGGTGCGGAGCGGCCGAGCCAGAAATAACTTCCGACTGCAACGGCAGCGAGAGCGAGGACCGCTGGCACCAGCCAAGAGCGGGGGCTCTTTGCAGGAGGGGCTTTATGCCCCGAAGGCTTGGCAGGATCGCGGCGTAAAGCCGCTCCTACAGATTCCGATCCGCCGAGCAACATCCCCACCCTCGCACAAAATTTCTCCGGAGTCTCGCCGCCGAGCAGTCGCGTCCACTGCACCGCGCGAAATTCCGGCGGCACGTCCGCCCCTCCGTCGCGCGTCGCATCGATCACGACCGGCAGGAGAAATGCCGAGCGCTCCGACATCATGTGCGTGCGCTGCGCCGCAATCCTCCACTCCAATCGAAAATAACCTTCCGAGCGCGCCTGCGTCGCCGCCGAAATGATCGGCACGAAGAGCGCACACGAACCGATCTGCCCGCGAATTTTCTGGTCCCACGCGTCGCCGCCGACGAGTTCGCTTTGGTCGAACCACACCTCGACGCCGGCGGCACGGAGCGCGTTGGCGATGCGCTTGGCCGCCTCCGCATCTTGCGAGGCGTAACTGAGGAAGACCGCTTTGGTGGCGTCGCTCATTTCTTCTCCGGCTCGGCCAGCAGCGCCTTGATCTCCGGGTCGTCGCGGAAGGGTGCCATGCGGGGGTCGATCTGGAAACGCAGGCGGAAGGCCGCGCGGCTTTCGGGCCGGGTGGCGACGGACTCGCGTAGGAAGGTGAGCGCCGTGGTCCGGTCGCCGATGAGCAGGGAGCCGGGAATGGCGGTGAACCACCAGCCGTTGACCATGTCCTGCACATACGGCCGCCGGGAGCCCTCCACCACCCGGCGATGACTGGCCTTCGCCTCCTCCAGACGACCCAGCCCGAGCAAGGTCCAAAATTCCACCTGGCTGAGGCCGATCCGCGCCGGGTCCGTCTGCCGCATGCGCTGGATCTCGCCCTGGGCCACCTCGTATTGCCGCAGGGCCAGCTCCTTCTTGCCCTGTAGCTCCAGCAAGGAGGCTTTGAGCAGCGCGGTGGGTCCGGCGTATTCGAAATCCGTGAACCACTTCTGCGGGAAGTCGCGCAACGCCTCCAGGCCCGTCTCCGGCGCGCCGCCAAAGGCCGCGTAGAGAAAGTAGCTGAAGACCGCCCGCTCGGTGCCGCGCACCCGGTCCGGCACCCGGTCCAGCCAGGCTTTCATGCCGGCGAAATCGTTGCGCAGCCCGAATTGCAGCCGGGCTTTCCAGACGATGGCGTTCGGCAGCGGCGCCAGCGCCAAGGTCGCGTCGAGCTCCCGGTCGAATTCATCATATCGCCCCTGGTCCTTGTAGTTCCGGGCCAGGTCGTAATGGCTCAGCACGTCGTGGGGGAACCGCCGGATGTTTTCCTGCCCCAGGGTGATCGCCTCCACCGGGCGGTTCGTGGCGTTGCAGAGATCAGCCAGCAGCCGGCCCGGGCGGGGATTGGAGGGATCGAGCTCCATGGCCCGGCGCAACAATTGCTCGGTGCGGGCGGTCTCCCCGGTGGCCCGGCTGAAGTGGTAGGTGGCCAGGGCATACATCGCCTCAGGCTCGTTGGGAGCGAGCTGCAACGCCCGCTCGGCATAGCGTTTCGCCAGCGCGGCCCGCTCGTCGGTCCGGTCAAAACCGCGGCGCATGAACTGGGCCTGCAACCGGGCCATCACGGTCACCGCCTCGATATCCGTCGGCGACCGGTCCAGGGCGCGCTTCACCATTTCCTCCGCGAGGGCAAAGTCGTCGGGGATCGCCTCCAGGCCCTCAATGAGGCCGACGGCCTTCTTCAGTTCCGGATCCTTCGGCCAGTCGCGCTGCGGCTGCGCGACGCGCTCCACCGCCTCGGCGCGGGCCAGCAGCTGTTGGAAGAGCGGGTCGCCGCGGAGCTTGCTCCAGAGCGGATCGATCCGCAGCAGCGCCGGCGTCAACGGCCAGCGGTTGGACGACGGCGCCTCCAGGAGCTGTTCCAGCAACGGCAGGGCGGCGTCGACGCGGCCGAGGGCGGCATGGATGCGTACGGACGAGTAGGTCCAGTCGGGCAGCCGGCCTCGCTGGAGTTCGTCGAAGATACGCGCTTCCTGCAGCGCCGCCTCGGTCTGGCCGGTCCAAGCGAGCAGTTCGCCAAATCGCAGGTGGAGTTCCAAGTCGTTCGGCGCCTCCTGCAGCCGGCGACGCACCACGGCTAGGCCCGACTCCCAGGCGATGCGCGCCGCTTCGGGGCGGCCGGCCTGATAATGAGCCAAGCCGACGAGCAGGGCCTTCGGTCCGGTATACCAAGCATCGTTGACATAGTCTGCAGGCAGCCGATCGAAATCCCGCAAGGCCGCATCGGGCTGCCCAGCCATCAGGTTGACGAGGACGCCGGCCAGCGCGAGGCGCGTCTGCCCGCGCATGCTCGCCGGCGCCTCCGCCAGCACCTGCTGGGCCTGCGGGATGTCGCCCCGCCAAGTCACTGCCAGCAACGCGAGGCCCGCCACCATGTTGCTGGACTTGGAAATGCTGATCGACTCGCGCAGGCAACGGTCGGCCTCGGTGAAACGCCGGGAGTAGAAATGGATCAGGTATTGGTCGTAACGCGCGAGCGCCCGCGACTCCGGCCAGGCGGCGGCCTGCTCGTAAACGGCAAGGGCCTCGTCGAAGCGGTTTGATTGCCGGTAGATCGAACCGAGGCCGAGCAGGAGACGTCCGTCCTCCGGCGCCAGCGCCAGGCCGCGACGAAACGCCTCCTCGGCTCGGACCGCATCGGTCATCGCGATGCCGCGTCCGAGCGCGAGCCAAGCCTCCGGCAGATCGGGCGCCAGCTTCACCGCGCGCTCGGCCTGGCTGCGGGCCGTCTCGCGCCGAGAGCTGGAGCGCTCGAAACCGCGGCTGAGATAGGCGCTGTTGACGCGCGACGACACCGCCCAGATCTCGCCATCGGTGGCATCCAGCTCGATCGCCCGCTTGATGAGGCCTTCGGCGGCGGCAAAGTCATCTGCGGTGGAATCGATGGCATCGATCAATGACCGTGCCTTGGCCGCGAGCTGGCGAGCCTCGGAGAGGGTTGGGGTCTGGGGTTTGGGGTCTGGGGTTTGGGTTTGCTGTTTATCCGGCGGACCTTGAAACGCCCGCCACAGCGGCACCGCCGCGAACATCAGACCCATGATCGTGCCGAGGATCGGGAAGATCATCCACCAGTGCCAGCGGATGGGAGTCTTTTGTAAGGGCGTCGCTTGAGGGCGCCCGCGGGCGTCGTCAAGCAACGCCCCTACATTGCCGGAAAGCAGTCGTGCGACCCGCGCGGCCAGCTCGCCGGGCGTCTCATCGAGCCGCAGGCGCGTCCACTGCACCTCGCGGAATTTGTCCGGCACGCGCGCGGCGGCGTCGCTGACCTCGCCGATGACGATCGGGAAAAGAAACGGATGATCGTCGGCCAGCAGATGCGAACGATCCACGGCCAGTTTCCACTCCAGCCGAAAGTAACCCTCGGAGCGGGCATTGGTGTTGGCCGAGACGATCGGCACGAACAGCGCACACGACGAAATCTGTCCGCGGATTTTTTTGTCCCACGCGTCCCCGCCCACGAGTTCGTTCTGGTCGAACCAGACCTCGACACCCGCGGCGCGCAGCGCCTCAGCAATGCGCTTCGCGGCTTCGGCATCCTGCGACGCGTAGCTGAGAAAAACGGCTTTGGTGGGGTCGCTCACAGCGGCTTGGCGGACTTCAGAATTTCCTCGAAGCGCGGGTCGTCTTTCAGTCGCGACCAAAACGGATCGCGGCGGATGCTACCCGGGGTAATGCTGCTGAATTCCGCGATGATTTCCCGCAGCAACGCCAGGGCTTCTTCCGGCCGGCCCGCCACAATCAGCACCTTCCCCAGAGGAGAGCGCAAGTTGGATTGATTGAAGGAGTCGAACGCCATCTGCGCCGCCAAGGCGGCCCGGCCTTCGCGCACCGCCTCCTCGGTCCGGCCCGCCAGCGCCTGCGCCCGGGCGATGTCCAGTTGCACCACCGGCTGCTGGCGGGCATTCCAGCTTCGGCTGCGGTAATAGGCGATGGCCTCGTCGGCCCAGCGGGTAGCCTCGCCGCGGCGATCCAGCAACCACGCCAATTCGGCCCGGTGCAAGGCCACAGGCTCGTTAACCACTCCGCCGACTCCAGGCACCGTTTCCCAGCGCGGATCCTGCAAGAGGCGGTCGGCCTCCGCGAGGTCGCCCATCCCAAGGGCAAACTGGTAGGCCGCGTTCAATCCCAATCGGTCAGCCTGCAGCGGCGGCAGCGCCGCCAAGCCCCGCCGGTAGGCCGGCAGGTCGCCATCAAGTTCGTAGGCCGCGTTTATCCTCCAAAGGGAGGTGCTCCCATCTCCGGCCAACATCCCGCGATAGCGGTCAATCAGGGCCACCCCCTGCGGGTAGCGCCGCAGGCCCATGGTCGTTTCAATCAGCGTAACGATGCCGCGGCTGTCGTTCGGGTTGAGGGCCTCGCACCGCTGCAACCGCGCCAAGGCCTCATGATATTCGCCGACCCGGCGGTGTGCGAGAGCGATGCGGTATTGCAGCTGCGTATCATTGGGCAAGCCGCGCTCGGCGGCGCGATATTCCGCCAGCGCGCCGCGCCAGTTATTGTTGCAGGAATACTCGAAGGCACCCTGGGCCAGCCGGACCTCGGGTGAGCCGGGCGCGAGGGCGCGGGCTTTTTCCAATGAGGCCAGCGCCCGGGCCCGGCGTTCGGGGGTGGGATCAAGCGCCGCAAACCAATACATCTGACCGTGGGAAATCGAGGCCTGCACGTGCGCGAGCGCGAAGGACGGATCCATCTCCGCGGCTTGCTCATAGAGAGCGCTGACCCGCTCGTATTCCTCTCTGGGGGAAAAGACCTGCAGGTTCTGATCCAGGATGCGCGCGCGCAGGTAGAGGTCGTAGGCCGCCTGATTTTCCGTCGGCCGACGGGCGATCAGAGCGCGCTCGTCATTCGTGAGGCTGGCCTTGAGCGCCGTGGAAATTTCCTGCGTCAGCGCCGCCTGAATCGAGAATACGTCGGTCAGTTCCTTGTTGTAGGTCTCCGCCCAGAGATGCGCGTCGGTGCGGGCATCGATCAGCTGCATGTTGATCCGCACGCGATTGCCGGCGCGTTGCACGCTGCCCTCGAGAATGGTGGCGACGCCGAGTTCCTCGGCGATCTTCCGCAGATTGCGCGCGCCGGTCTTGTAGGGCATCATGGACGTGCGCGAGATCACCTTCAGATCACGGATCTTGGCGAGCGCGGTGATCAGATCGTCGTGCATGCCGTCGGCAAAGAACTCATTTTCCTTGTCCGCGCTCAGGTTGGCGAAGGGCAGGACGGCGATGGACTTGTCGGAAGAAGTAGCCCGTTCGACAAGCTCAGGGCGGGCAGGGATATTGGTGGTGGATGGGGCGGCAATGGCTGGCTTCGCCGGCCGCGTGCTCTGCCACCAAAAGTAGCCGGCCACGGCGAGCACCACGGCGGCGAGCGGCCAAACCCACACCCGCATACCCGCCTCACGGAGCTGCTGCGCCGGAGGTGTCGACTCTTGTGGCGCGCGTGCGCTCGGGGCGCGCTTCACTGGCGCCGCGACGACGGGCGCGGCGAGCAGACGCCTGACCTGCGCGACAAATTCCGGCGTCGGGCGACCATCGACGAGTTTCGTCCACTGCACGCGGCGGAAGTCCTCGGGCACGAGCGCGGCGTATTCGTCGGTGTCGTCGATCAGCACCGGCACAAGAAACGCGCGGCCTTCGGCCATGTCGTGCGTGCGATCCACCGCGAGCCGCCACTCCCGGCGAAAATAGCCCTCACTCCGGCTCTGCGTGTTGGCCGAGATCACCGGCAGGAAAAGGGCGCAGTCGCGAATTTGCTGGCGGATCTTGCCGTCCCACGAATCGCCGCCGCGCAGTTCGTGCTGGTCAAACCACACCTCGACGCCGAAGCCGCGCAACGCTTCCGCGATGCGCGTGGCGGCCGCCGCATCTTCATGCGCGTAGGAAAGGAAGACGGCTTTGGTGGGGTCGCTCATTTAGTTTTTTAACCACGGCGGCACAGAGACCCCCGAGCCCGGAGACCATCCGCAGAATGCAGCCGAAATCCGTTGGAACCCATTTTCCGTTTCGACCTCGGTGACCTCTGTGTCTCGGTGGTTCATCCCAGCATCCCGTTCGATCCGTGTCATCCGTGGTAAAAAGATTGGGTTTGGTTCAGTCATGG
>JAUXOH010000001.1 GCA_030682505.1 Candidatus Didemnitutus sp.
GGAACTCAGCTCGCTGATCATGGCAATGCACCGCATGCAGCAGCGGCAGTTGCCCATGGTGCTGATCGGCGCCGGCCTCCCCATCCTGCCGGGCCTCGCGGGGGAGTCGAAGTCCTACGCGGAGCGGCTGTTTTCGTTCCCCGACATCGGCGCCCTCTCCGAGGCCGACTCGGTGAAGGCCCTCAAGGATCCGACCAGCGCCGTGGGAGTGGGCTTTGCGACCGACGCACTCAGAGAGATATACCGTCTGACGCAGGGCTACCCGTATTTCCTGCAAGAATGGGGTTACCAGTCATGGAACCTCGCCGAGGCCTCGCCGATCACCGTCGACGTGGTGAAGGAGGCGTCCCCGAGCGTGGTAGTGCGCCTGGACAAGAACTCTTTCCGGGTGCGCTTCGACCGGCTGACGCCTTCGGAAAAACGATTCCTGCGGGCGATGGCTGGTTTAGGCGCGGGCGCACCGCATCGGCGACATCGCCGCCGCGCTTGGCGTGCAAACCATGAGCCTGGGCCCACACCGCGCCAGCCTGATCAAGCAGGGCATGATTTACAGTCCGGCCTACGGTGAACTCGCGTTCACGGTCCCGCTCTTCGACGGCCTTATGATGCGGGCCATGCCCGGCTTGAAATAGTGTTAGCTGACGCGCCCCAGCGTGGTCCTTGGCGGTCAGTCTTTCTGGCATTCGTCTGGAAAATTCCGCTAGGGAACAGGCCCCTCACGGGTCGAGAATAGCTGGCCCTACCGCGGTAACTTGCCGGCGCAGGCGAAAACACGGCCTGCTTACGTCAAGTGCATACCCCGTAAAACAATTGAGAATCTCCGCACTTGCGCGGGCCTCATAGGTTTAACTGCGCCTGAAAAAACGAAAACCGGATAACCCGGGGGGGCAGGTCAGCGGGCCTTTGTCTTTGCGAAGACTTCCTCTGCCGTGATTTCTGGCCGACCTTTCGGATGAAGACCAAGTCACCGCGAAGCTCGCCAGCCCGCAAAGGCCTGAGGAAGAATCTCGATTGCTGATGCGGGACTCCTTCGACCAGAAGCCTAGCGCGTCGGGTCCGACTCCACCTGTTCGTCGACGACGCGGCCGTCGAAGACGTGGATCGTGCGCTCGGAATGCCGGGCAAAACGGGCGTCGTGTGTGACCATGACAATCGTTGAGCCTGACTTGTGCAGATGGTGCAGCAACTCCATGACGGCGTCGCCGTTCTTGGAATCGAGGTTCCCCGTCGGTTCATCCGCCAGGAGCACGGCGGGCGAACCCGCGAGCGCCCGTGCGACCGCGACGCGTTGTTGTTGACCGCCGGAGAGCTGGGAGGGCAGATGTTTGGCGCGATGGCCCATACCGACCTTTTCCAGCGCCTCGGTGACGCGCTGTTTGCGTTCTCCGGCCGGCATGCCGCGGTAGGTCAGAGGCAGTTCGACATTCTCGTAAACGGTGAGGTCGCCAATGAGATTGAAGGACTGAAAGATGAATCCGATCTCGCGATTGCGGATGCGTGCGCGCTCGGGGAGCGTCAATCCGTGCACGGGGCGACCGTTGAGGTAATACGTTCCATCGGTGGGTGTATCGAGCAGGCCGAGGATGGAAAGCAAGGTGGACTTGCCGCAACCGGAAGGACCGGCGATCGACACAAACTCTCCCTTGTTGATTTCCAGATGAATGCCGGAAAGCGCGTGCGTCTCAACTTCGTCGGTGAGAAACACCTTGGTGACGGCTTCGAGTTTGATCAGGGAGTTGTTTTCAATGGCCATGAGTGTTGGGGGTGGGGTGAAAGAGGTAACACGTGAAGAGGGCGGGAAGTTACAAAGAGTTTAACTCGTCGGCGCGTCATCGAACCAACTGACGAGGCGGAGAAGCGAAAGGATGATCACCGGGCCGAGCATGGTCTGGGAGTCAGGAGGGCGTCGCAGCGGGTCAGTTCAGCCGAATGCGTTCATTGGAGTCCCATTGCGACATATCCGAGAGAATGACGCGGTCGCCCGGCTGCAGACCGGCGCGGATTTCGATCGTGTTCACCGAACTGCGCCCAAGCTGCACTTGGGTCCGGACAGCCTCGCCGGTGCTCGGATCGATCTTGAAGATGCCGACGGTGGAACGCTCTTGTCCGAAGGCCGGTCGGCCAACATAGATCACGTCGTCGAGGCGCTCGAGTTCGATGGTACCGTCAACCGAGAGATCGGGCCGAGCGCCGCGGGGCAGCGCGTTCACGATGGTGACGTCGACGAGCACCGTGCCATTTTGCACGGCAGGATCGATGCGGGAGACGCGGCCTTCGACAATGCCGTTTCGCGTGTCGATCTGGGCAATCTGCCCGATCGCAATGTCCTTGGCCTGGGTTTCGGCAATGCGGACTTCGGCTTTGAGTTTGGTGGGATCAGCGACACGCGCGAGGTTGGTGCCTGGTTGGACCTGGGCGCCGACTTCGACCGGGAGAGCGGACAACACCCCGGCCATGGACGAACGGACCTGCAGGGCTTCGAGTTCGTCCTGGCGCAACTTTGCGAGGGAGCGAAGACGGGCGACCTCGGCCTGCTGCACAGCCAGTTGGGGTGCAATCGACTCTTTGGCGAAGGCGTAGCGCTTTTGCTCGATCTCGTTCGAAACGGCGCCTTCCGCGGCGGTGGCCTGTGTGAGGCGGAGCTCGAGTTCGGAGACGAGCCCTTCCCGGAAGAGCTCTTCGCGCACCTGCGACTGCAGTTTGGTGGTTTCGAAATTGGATCGGGCGCGCGAGGCGGTGGCTTCAGCTTGCAGCAACTGGCTTTCGAGCTGCACGCGCAGGTTGGCCAGTTGCGCTTCGGCGGCGAGGAGCTGGGACTCGGCGTTGGCCGCGCCGGAAACGACGTCGGGATTTGCCAGTTCGAGGATGAGACTGCCGGGTTCGACGATCGCACCGGGGCGCAAAATGATCTGGTCCACGCGACCGGGCGTGCGGGCCGCGATCCAACGGATCTCCTCCGGCACCAAGGTGCCCAGACCGCGCACTTGGCGCACCATCGGGCCGCGCTTGACGGTATCAATCCAGACGAGATTGCGCTCCACCGTCGGCGAGGCGGGCTTGAGACGCGCGAGCACGACGGTGATGCCGATCAAGGCCACAGCGGTGATAACAGAATAAATGATCCGCTTCTGGCGTTTTTCTTTGGCGGCGTTGGGGCGAGGAATATCCATGCGAAAGGGTGAGAGTTCAGACTCTCAACGCACCGCTCGTGCCAAGTGGGTAAAAATGTTGAAACTAGTGATGATCAATGGGAAGTGCATTACCAAGGTTCGCCATAAAATCGCACCGAGAGCGAAGACGGGATGGAGGTGTCCCACAAATGGGAAGTCCTCGCATGGTGGAGGTCGTCCCCACAGCGGAGGCCAAAACATCGCTTCCTGTTCAAGGAGCGTCCCTTTGTGTCGTAAATCCTTGATATGTTTTTCACTTCGTTTTCCCGGTGTGCCTCGGGCTTCTCCGGCCGTTTCCCTATGCGGTTGCTTTTCGGTGCCCTTTTTGCCGGTGCAATGATGACCGGGGTTCTGTCAGCCCAACCTGACGACAAGCTTTTCTCGTTAAGCTTGGAGGAGCTAACGGGGATGCGCGTCTCATCGGTTTCCAAGCAGGACGAGTCCCTCTGGCAGGCCGCCAGTGCCGTGAGCGTGGTGACGAGTGAGGATATCCGCCGCACTGGCGTGCTGCGGTTGGCCGAGGCGATCCGGTTGGCGGCGGGAGCCGAAGTCGCCCAGGTAGACGCCCAGACTTGGGCGGTGACCATGCGCGGATTCAACGAGGTCTATGCCAACAAGCTGCTCGTCCTCATCGACGGTCGGTCGGTCTACAATCCGTTTTTCTCGGGTGTGCTGTGGGAATCGCAGGAGGTGTTCATGCCGGACGTCGAACGCATCGAGGTCATTCGCGGACCCGGGGCGACGTTGTGGGGAGCCAATGCCGTCAATGGCGTGATCAACATCCGCAGCAAAAGTGCGCATGATACCCAAGGGGGCCTGGCGCAGGTCGGTGCGGGAACGAACGGGCGTGATCTCGCGGCGGTCCGGTGGGGCGGCCAACTCGGCGGTGGCTGGGCCTATCGCGTCTATGCGCAGGAGAGCAACTCCGCCAACGCGGAACGCCTCGAGGCGCCGGGCGATGCCCTGGACGCTGCGGGTGAGCGACGCCAATTAGGTTTTCGCCTGGACAGCGCACCGGGTGGCCGCACGCGTTACACGCTGCAGGCGGATTGGCTGGATCTGAATGTCCACTCGCAGACCCGCATGCCCTCGTTGTCGCCTCCCTATTCAACAGAGGTCCGAGCACTCAATCACGGGGCGATGGCCAATCTGCTGGGGCGTGTGACCCACACCCCTGGGTCTGGTGGTCAAATTCAAGTCCAGGTCTACTATGACGTTGCTGACCTGCGCATCCCGACCGCGAGTGAGGACCGGCGGACCAGCGACCTTGACGTGCAGCACCGGCTGGCGCGGATGGGTGCCCATGAACTGATGTGGGGTGGCAACCTGCGCACCTCACGCTCGGACTTTGATGCCAACTCGCAGGTTAAGTACACCCTCGGTTCACCGGACGTGTCACAGGCGAGCCTCTTTGTGCAGGATCAAATCCATCTCCCCAAGGTGCCCGCGATCATCACGGTCGGCACCAAGTTTGAGCGCACCTCGTTCATGGCCTGGCAGGCCTTGCCCAGCGCCCGATTTTCCTGGATGCCGAAGAAAGAGTTCACCTTGTGGGGAGCCATCTCGCGGGCGGTCCGCGCGCCGTCGGCCATCGAGCGTGGCATCAACACCCGGTTGACTGTCTTGCCGCCGGGTTTTGGCGAACCGCCGCTGCCGTTGCCCTTGGAAATTGTGGGCCTCGGGAGTCCCGATTTCGGAGCGGAAAAATTGATCGCGCTGGAGCTCGGCGTGCGCGCCCAACTGGCCCCGCAATTTGTGGTGGAGATGGCGCTCTTCCACAACCGCTATGAGGATCTGCAAGCAATTTTGATCGGTTCGGTTGGATTCGCACCCGCATTCCCCCCTTACCTGCAGCAGGCATCAACGTTCAGGAGTAACCGCGAACTCGACTCGATGGGCGGCGAGGCGAGTGTGACTTGGAGTCGGGCTGATTCCGTCCGGCTTCGACTGGACTATTCAACGATCGCCTATCGCTACGCCGTCGGGAGCGGTCCGAGTGGCGTTTCCGTGTATGATCCGACCCTGACCAGCCCGAAGCATCGGCTGCAGCTGCGGGGAGATCTTGAACTGCCCCAGGACTTTGAATTCGGGTGGACCGCCCGATGGAGCGACAGCGTGCTTCAGGGTCAAGTGCCCGCTTACTTTGCCGCTGACGTCAGGCTCGGTTGGCACACGAAGGTATGGGATATCAGCCTCATCGCGCAAAACCTCGGACACAACGGGGAAGCGGAATTTGTCCAACAGTATCCCGTCTTCATCAACGCCCGGATGCGCTCCGGCTATTTCGCCAAGGTTGCTCTCTCATTTTGAGCGACGCCGCGAACACCGTGCGACGTATGAAGCGTTACCGCTCTCTTCTGGCCGCGGCCTGCCTGCTCTTGGGTTTGGCAGTGCCGTTGCTCATGGCGCAACGCCGCCCGGAGTCCGCCCCCACTGAACTGGAGAGTAAGGCGCTTTTCATTTTCTACTTTGCCACCTTTGTTGATTGGCCGAAGGTCCCGGGCGAGGGGGAAACCGGTCCCCTGACCGTGGGCGTGATGGGTCGCGAGGAGCTGGTCGAAGGACTGCGGCGTGTTTTGAATAACCGCACAGTCCGGGGTCGGCCGATTGTCGTGCAACCAGTCGATGCCGACGCGGTGGCGGAGCGGCTGGATATCATCTTCTTCGGACGGGATGCGCCGGCCAGCCAAGGCGCGGCCTTGACCCGGTTGGCGGGAAGCCCGGTGCTGACGGTCGGGGAAACCGAGGGTTTTTGCCAACGGGGAGGAATGATCAATTTCTACATCAATGAAGGCCGGATTTTCTTTGAGATCAATCCCGCCGCCACTGAGCGCGCCAAGCTCAAGTTGAGTTCTCGGCTTCTCAGTTTGGCGCGCCTCGTGGGGGAGCCTGTTCGATGAGCCCGACTTCCGAGTCTACTCCGCTTCCTCTCACCGGGGGGTTTTGGAGCCGCTGGATGGCCAAGCGGACGCTGAAACACAAACTCACCGCGCTGAACATGGCCGTGGCTGCGGTGATGACGGTGACGATGGGTTTTCTGGCGATTGTCTTTCTCCCCATTTGGTTCGGGCAGATTTTCCAGCGCGATCTGGCGTCCGTTACCGATATCATTGCGCGAAACGTCAAGGCAGCCGTGGCGTTTGGCGACCAAGCCACCGCCGCGGATCTGCTCAAATCGTTGCAGGTTAAACCGGAAATAACCGGTGCGTGGCTCTACCTGCCGAATGGCGACGTCTGTGCTCAGCTTTCGGGCTCCCTGCCTGCAGCGATCGAGCCGGGCAGATTGGAAGACGGGATCGCCCGTTTTCATTCGGGCGATTTCTATCTCCTGCGCAATGTCACTCTGGAAGACCGGGTCCTGGGCCACCTGATCGTCCGGGCGGATTTTTTCACCGCCGCCGCCTCATTGATTTGGAATATCGTCGGCGTCGGGCTGTTGGTGGCGGCCTTGGCCGTCGCGGTGGCGATCTACCTGGCCGATCGCCTGCAGGGGGTGGTGCTCGACCCGGTGTTGCATTTGGCGGCGACGGCCCGGCGGGTGGCGATCGGGAATGATTATTCGATTCGTGCCGAACGCCGGACGCAGGACGAACTCGGTGACCTCACCGATTCATTCAATCAGATGCTGACCGAGATTCAGGCCCAGGATAGTGAATTGCAGCTCGGGCAGGCGCGTTATCAGCATGCGCTGGAGGGTGCTCGGGATGGTTTCTGGGAGGTTAACCTGGCGACGGGCGCGCTGCTCTTCTCGTCCTCCTATGAACGGATCCTCGGTTACAAGGACTTCGAAATGCCGACGACGATCGACGCCTATCTGGCACTGGTTCATCCCGAAGATCGTCAACGGGTGGTGCAGCGGCGGACCGATTATCTGGCAGGTGTTGTCCCAACCTTCGATGTGGAAGCCCGCGTGCGCCACAAAGACGGCACGTATCGCTGGATTCTGGCGCGCGCGGCCGCGGTTCGGGATGCGGCCGGACATCCGGTGCGGATGGCCGGGTCCCATAGTGACATTACGGAACGCCGGAACGCGGAGTTGGAGATGCATTCCCTCCACCACCAACTGCTCATCGCTTCGCGTCGAGCGGGCATGGCCGAAGTCGCCACGAGCGTCCTGCACAACGTCGGCAACGTGCTCAACAGTGTCAATGTATCGGCCAACGTCATCGCGAACTCGATTCACCAAAGTCATGTGAAGGATGTCGCGCGCATCAGCGGTCTGTTGGAAGCCCATGCGGCCAACCTGGGTGATTATCTGACCACGGATCCCAGGGGTGTCCGCGTCCCCGGCTATCTCGCCCAGCTCGGAGCGCAGCTGATTCGCGAAAATGAAGAGCGCGAGAGCGAAATCGAGTCACTGCGCGCCAATGTCGATCACATCAAATTGATCGTCTCCATGCAGCAAGGTCTGGCCAAGTCGGGTGGTTGGACGGAGTCGCTCACGCCGCAACAGGTGCTCGATCAAGCGCTTGCCGCCATCAATGTTTCGTCCTTGGATCGCCACCGCATTCACGTGGAAAAACACTATGAGGAACTCTCTCCGCTCCTGATCGACAAGCATCAGGTTCTCCAGATCCTCGTGAATTTCATCAACAATGCGAAGCATGCCATGGTCAACAGCACTGCCGAGCGTCGGGTTCTGACCCTGCGGGCCCGACGGATCACGGGCGGCGACCAAGAGCAAATTCGTTTCGAGGTCGGCGATACCGGGGTGGGGATCGCTCCCGAGGTGGGACCAAAGATTTTCTCCCAAGGTTTTACCACCCGGGTTGACGGTCATGGCTTTGGATTGCACAGCGGCGTGATTGCCGCTCGAAACATGGGTGGCGCCTTGGAGTTTGCGAGTGAAGGACCGGGCAGGGGCGCCGTCTTTTCCCTCATCCTGCCCATCACTTCAGGAGAAACTGCCGCATGACACCCGACCCCGACCGACCCAACAACCGGGTGCTCGTGATTGATGACAATCTGGCCATCCACGAGGACTACCGGAAGATTTTCAACCTCGACCGAAGCCGGGATGAGCTCGTCGCGGCCCGCGCCGATCTGTTTGATGACGCACCGGCGTCGGTTTCCAGTGTCGAGTTCGAGCTGGTGTTTGCCGATCAGGGTGAGCTCGGTTGCGAAAAGGCGGCGGCGGCGTTGAAGGACGGGCAACCGTTCGCGGTGGCGTTTGTGGATATGCGCATGCCGCCCGGCTGGGATGGCGTGCAAACGATCGAGGAACTTTGGCGGATCGACCCCACGATCCAGGTGGTGCTGGCGACGGCCTACTCGGACCAGTCATGGGAGGCCGTGCTCGAACGCATCGGCGGCAACCACCAGTTGCTCATCTTGCGCAAACCATTCGAGAACATCGAAGTTTGGCAGATCGCGCACGCCTTGTGTCAGAAGTGGAAGGCCGAGCTGTCCGCGCGGATTCGCGAGGCCTCGCTCGAGCAGGAGGTATCAACGCGCACGGTCGAACTGGAGCAGAACAACGCCCACCTCGTCGCCGAGATGGCGGCCCGGCAGCAACTGAACGCCCAGCGACTGGTGCTGGAGCGCCGATTGCTCGAGAGCCAAAAGCTCGAAAGTCTGGGCGTGGTGGCCAGCGGGATCGCCCACGATTTCAATAATCTGCTCACGGCCGTGGTCGCCAATGCCTCGCTGTTGCGCGACGATAACAAGGAAAACTCCGGCGCCATGGAGTGTATCCGCAATATCGAATCTGCGTCGATGACTGCGGCCGGCTTGTGCCACCAGATGCTGGCCTACGCGGGCAAGACGCAATTCGAACTGACGGATGTCGACTTCACCCTGCTCGTGCAGGACTTGGTTGAGCTCCTGCGGAGCGTCATCAGCAAGAAGTGTCGCTTGAGCGTCAATCTCCTCAACGAGCCCTTGTTGATCCACGGGGACGGCACGCAGTTGAAGCAGGTGGTGATGAATCTGGTCGCGAATGCGTCGGATGCTTTGGAGGACGAAGTGGGGGAGATTGTCATCTCCACCCAGATTCTCGACTGCGATTGCCAGTTCTTTTCCGACATCTTCCACTCGACCGATCTGCGGCCGGGGAAGTATGTGGCGCTGGAAGTTCGTGACACCGGTTGCGGGATGAGCCCGGAGGTGCTCGCGCGCATTTTCGATCCGTTTTTCACCACGAAGTTTATTGGCCGGGGACTGGGTTTGGCGTCAGTGCAAGGCATTGTCCGTTCGCACGGGGGAACCATCAAGGTCACCTCGGTGCCGAACGAAGGTACAACTTTCCTGATCATGCTGCCCGTTTCCTGCTCGACCGCCCGGTCGAAGATTGCCGCCCCCGTGGCGTCGGCGATTGTCAATCCTTCGGGCCGCATTTTGCTCGTGGATGACGAAGCTATCGTTCGCTCCTCCACCCAGCGCATTCTGCAGTTCCTGGGTTACGAGTCGACTTGTGCGCAGGACGGCCGGGAGGCCATTGCGTTGATCAAGGAGGCTCACGAACCCTACGCGCTCGTGATCCTGGATTTGACGATGCCGGTGATGGGTGGTTTGGAAACCCTGCGGGAAATTCGCCGCCTCGGTTCGATGGTTCCGGTTCTGCTGACCAGCGGCTACAATTTGGAAAGTGTTGGTCCCGAACTGTGCGAGTCGAATTGCGTGCGGTTCCTCTCGAAACCCTACGAAATAGATACGCTGCGCGACATGGTGGCCGGATTCCTCGGAAAACGAACCTAGTTGTTCAGCGGGGCAGCCGCAGGCGCGCGAGGCAACCGGAGGCGTCGGTGCGGTTCTCCAACGCCAGCGAACCGCCGTGGTTTTCGGCAATCTGCCGGCACAGCACGAGTCCAATACCCGAGCCTGATGGCTTGGTCGTAAAGAACGGCACGAAGAGATTCTGGGAATTGGCGATGCCTGGGCCATCGTCCTGCACGACAATTTCCAGTGCGGCCGCGCCCACCTTCCAGCTGACCTGCACACAACAGGTCGGAGTGCCCGTCTGGTCCTCGTCGGGCGCGGCCTCCACGGCATTCTTGAGCAGATTGATGATGACCTGCTCCAGCTGCGCCGCGTCGACGTGCACCGTGACCTCTGGACCTTCGATCACTTGCACGTTGGTGCGGGTCTCCAAGGCGACGACGCGGCGGAGCAGAGGGCCGAGGACAATCGGCAACTTGGTCGGCGCGGGCAGCTTGGCGAGCCGCGCGTAGGACTGCATGAAGCGGTTCAAGCCCTCCGCGCGGGCCTCGATGATTTGCAGGCCGTTGCGCATGTCCTCCTCCCAATCCGCCGGCTTGGGCTTGCGCTTGAGCATCGTGTCGAGGCTCCCGGCGATCGATTTGATCGGCGCGAGGGAGTTGTTCAATTCGTGCCCAATGACGCGCACAAGACGCTGCCAGGCTTTGAGCTCTTCTTCCCGGAGCGGTTGGCTCAGGTCGGCAATGACGAGGAGGGAGTGGGGCAGGCCACCCTCGCGAAACATGGTGCGCCGCATGCCCCAGCGACCGGAGCCGCCGGGGAACGTGCGGTTCATCACGCGGGCAACATCGCCGGTGAGACAATCGGACAGATCGAGGGTGTTGGCGTCGCGTCCGAGGATGCGTTCAGCGGGCTGTCCGAGAAGCTCTTGTCCGGCCCAGTTGACGAGCCGGAGGGTCTCGTTGCTGTCGAAGGCAAAAATCGAAACGTCGATCTCCTCCATGACGGTGCGCAACAACGCGGTGGCTTCAAGGGCGCCGAGGCGCTGCTCCTGCAGCACCCCGCTGAGCAAATTGATTTCGAACAGCACGTCGCCGAGGGGCTCGTCCCGATTGGCACCCCGGGCTCGGGTGGAGAAATCGCCCTCGCGCAACCCGGAAAGCAGGTTGGCCATGGTTTGCAGGGGCCGGGTGACGATTTCCCGAGCGGCGAAGGCGTAGCCAAACCAAAAAACAAAAACCACCAGTCCGATCGTTCCCTGAGTTTTCGTGGAAAAGTCACCGACCGCGAGGAGCCACACCGCGGCAATGACGGCCGGGAGTCCGGCGAGCAGAGCGTAGAGGAACACCCGTTGCTCGTGGGCGAGGTGGCGCTGTTTCGGGGGTGGCATCGGCGAACCGGTCGTTAGGGGCTGCAGGCTACGCCGCAAGTCCGGTGGAGCAAGCCAGCTTCAGGTCAGGCAATGGGCGGAGCTCAAATGGGCAGCCGCAAGAGTTCAGAGACCGTAGCGTTCCAGACGCCGATAAAAGGCACTGCGGCTGAGGCCGAGTTGCTCGGCGGCTTTGCGGGCATTGCCGTCGCAGCGCAGCAGGGTCTTCTTGATCAGGAATCCCTCGACCTCCTCGAGGCTCATTTCTTCAAGGAGCGGCGCGGCTTGCCCGGCATTGAGACCGAGGTCGGGCGTGCGCACCACTTTACCTTGCGCCATGAGCACCCCGCGCTCGACCGAGTGGTCGAGTTCCCGCACGTTGCCCGGCCAAGCATAGCCGCGCATGGCTTCCAGCGCCCCATCGTCAAAACCCGTGATGGGTTTGCGATAGCGCGTGACGTGCCCTTTGAGGAAATGCTGGGCGAGCAGGGGAATGTCCTCCCGGCGTTCGCGCAACGGCGGCAGGTGCAGTTGAATCGTGTTGAGCCGGAAAAGAAGATCCTGGCGGAACTTGCCCGCCGCGACCTCGGCTGGGAGGTCGGCGTTCGTGGCGGAAATGAGGCGGACATTCACGCGATAGGTGCGCGAGGAGCCAACGCGCTCCAGCTCGCCCGTCTCGAGCACCCGAAGGATCTTGGCCTGCTGGCTCAAGGGAATGTTGCCGATTTCATCGAGAAACAGGGTGCCGCCATCGGCGAGCTCGAAGCGGCCGGCCCGGTCCACCTTGGCATCGGTGAACGCACCGCGAACGTGACCGAAAAGTTCACTTTCAAAGACGCCCTCGGGCAATCCCCCCATGTTCACGGAGATGAAAGGCTTGCCCGCGCGCGTCGAGACGGCGTGCAAGGCCTGAGCGACGACTCCCTTGCCGGTGCCATTGTCTCCGGTGAGAAGCACGTTGGCGTCGGACGGACCAACCCGGGAAATGATTTCGAGCACCGGGCGCATCGCGGGTGATTGGGCGATCAGTGTCGGGCCGCCCTTGCCCCGGAGGATCTGATTTTCCTGTTCGAGCCGATGATAGGCGCGCACTGCGCCGGCGAGTTCGAGCTGGTTCTTGACGATGGCCAAGAGGCGCGGGTTGTCCCACGGCTTGGTGACAAAATCCTTCGCGCCGCGGCGCATGGCTTCCACCGCCACCTCGACGCTCGCCCAAGCGGTCATGACGACCACGGGGAGCGTGCCATCGGCCGCCTGCAGCTTGGCCAGCAGATCGAGACCTTCCTGACCCGAGGTGGTGTCCCGCGAGTAATTGAGATCGATCAGCGCGAGGGAATAGTCGCGTTGCTCGATCGCCTTGATCACGGCACCGGGCGATTTTGCCGTGTCGATGAGGTAGCCCTCGGTCTTGAGCAGCAAACGGAGCGCTTCGAGGACGTCAGGTTGGTCGTCCGCCACGAGGATGCGATGCGACGCGGAATCGTTTGCCATTATGGGAAAGTGACGAGGGCCGCAGACAAAGAGTCAAGAGCCTGCTCGCCGGATGGGGAGTAAGGGGAAGGCGTTTCCATCAGGCGACGAGACGCTCGCGACGAGTGGATTGACGGCGGCGCATCCGGTAGGCGTTGCGCGCCGCGGTGGGATGGGTGGGTGGGATCACGCGGGCAACCTGCACCGGAAGCGGGCGAGGCTGGCGGCGGTAGTCGGCAATCATGATTCCGACCACGGCCAACCCTGCTGCCACCGCGACGACGAGGTCGGCGGGAACCTGGGCCAGCAGGGCCGAGCTGGCGAGTTGGGTGAAGACCGCGCCGGTCGCGGCACTGAGAGCAATAATCGAGGTCGTTGTTTTCATGGTCGTGACGTTGTTGATGCCAGCGCTATTG
>JAUXOH010000004.1 GCA_030682505.1 Candidatus Didemnitutus sp.
CGAGGGCCTCGCCCGCTTCCGCGCCAACTTCCTCTACAACCACTGGGGCCAGGCCGCCGTCATGCGCCAGATCCCGGCCAAGATCCTGTCCTTCGACCAGCTCAACCTTCCCGCGGCGCTCAAGAAACTCTGCCACCTCGACCAGGGCCTTGTCGTCGTCACCGGCCCCACCGGTTCCGGCAAGTCGACCACGCTCGCGGCGATGATCGACTACATCAACGACAACCTCGCACGCCACATCATCACGATCGAGGACCCGATCGAGTTCGTCCACCCCTGCAAGATGAGCACCATCGTGCACCGCGAGGTGGGCGAACACACCGAGACCTTCGGCGCCGCGCTCAAGGGCGCCATGCGCCACGACCCCGACATCCTTCTCCTCGGCGAGATGCGCGAGATGGAGACGATCAAGCTCGCGCTCTCCTGCGCCTCGATGGGCATGCTCGTCTTCGGCACGCTGCACACCAACAACGCCCCGAAGACCGTCGACCGCATCATCAACACCTTCCCCGCCGAGGAGCAGAACCAGGTGCGCGTCATGCTCGCCGGCTGCCTCGCCGGCGTCGTCGCCCAGTTGCTCTGCAAGAAGGTGCCGAAGGGCCGCGTCGCCGTGCATGAAATCCTGCTCCAGCACGAGGCGCTGCCCAACACGATCCGCTCCGGTCAGATCGCCAACATCCGCGGCATCATCGAAAACGGCAAAGAGGAGGGCATGATCACGATGGACAACAGCCTCATGGCGCGCGTGAAGGACGGCACCGTCGATGCCAAGGAAGCGTACATGAAGGGCTCCAACAAGGCCCTCTTCGCTCCCCTCCTTAAACCCGGCGACCTCGACGGCGGGCACTAGGCCCGGCGTAGCGCGCCGGACATTTCAAATCTCAGGTTTGAGATTCCAGATTGGTGTCACCAACTCGGCAGGAGGGCGGGATCGCTGATCTCGCCATGCGGCAGGAGGAGATTCACGCCTCGTTTTTCAGATTGTCCGCCACTTTAACTTGGTTAGATTTCCATCCAGATGACCAAGCTCGCGCAGATTCAGGAAGCGATCCTTCAGCTTGGGCCCGAGGAGCAGCAACAGCTGCGACACTGGCTGCTGGACGAGGAAAGTCCTGAAATGTTGGCCGCAGTCGATCAAGGCCTGCGCTCGCTGGTCGAAGAACCCACCACCCCGGTCACCGAACTCCGTCGGAAGATCAAGGGATGGACTACAAGGTAGTTTATACCGCCCAGGTCGAACGCGACCTCTCCGACATCGTTTCTTTCCTGGCCGCAAAAAATCCGGCCGCGGCGGAAAAAACGGGGCATGCCTTGCTCGATGCCGCCGAATCGCTCGGCTCCCTGCCCTACCGCGGTCCGGTGATGAAGGGTCGCCCAAGTCTGCGCAAGTTTCCGCATCTGCCGTATCACATCATCATCTATCAGGTGGACGAACCGGCCCGACTCGTCGAAATCCTGCGCATCTGGGATGGCCGCCGGAATCCCCACCTCTTCCTGTTGCCTTGATCGCCGCGCGTCGTGCCGCCCAGGGTCACGGCCTCGGGCTGCACCGCCCGCTTCGAACGGATGGCCGGCGCCGAAAGTTCGGTGAAAACGGTCACCATCGTCGGCAGGGCGTTGGAGTTGTTCATTCCAGATCAAAACCCGCCCACCAAAAAAACCGGCAACTCCGATGTGATTTTTCGCTGCCTCATCCGCCCGGCCGGGTCGCCACCTCCAAATCCGTCAAATGCGCCATGGCCTCATCCCGCGACAACCCACACATGCTCTCAGCAGGTCGCAGGCTCGCGCAAAACGCCGGCCGCTCCGGTTTCCCGAACAACGCGCAGCGCAGATCCGGCAGCAACTGCACGCAGGGAATCCCCGCCGGCTTGCCGTGCGGCATGCCGGGAATCGGCGACGTGATCGAGGGCGCGATGCAACACGCTCCGCAGTGAGACCGGCATTCCACCTGCAAGGCATTGCCCGCGGAAATCCGGGATGTCCACGAATGAGTGTGGCCCGCGGTCGCTCATTTTATCCGTGAGTATCCGCGAATTCCGTGGTCAATAGCCTGCCGCGATGAGCCACCTCGTTCCCGACAGTCTCTCCGCCGCCGGTCTCGAAGCGTTCCTGCGAGAAAAAATCCCGCTCACCCGCGCCATGGAGCTGCAGGTGGCCGAAAGCAGCGCGCAGCGGCTCGTACTCGAGGCGCCGCTGGAGCCGAACCGGAACCATCTCGGCACCGCCTTCGGCGGTTCGCTGCAAACCCTCCCCACCCTCGCGTGCTACGGCACCCTCTATGGTGCTGCACGAGGCCGGACTCGACGGCCACGTGGTCGTGAAGCGCAGCCAAGTCCACTATCGGACGCCGGTCACCGGCCCGTTGCGCGCCGTGTGCGAGCGCCCGTCGGCCACCGCCCGGGCGGAGTTCCTCGCCGATTTGCAACGCCACCGAAAGGCCCGCATGGAACTGAACGCCATCGTCGAAGGCACCGATGGCAAACCCGCCGTCGAATTCACCGGGACGTTCGTGGCGCTGCTGTAGGACGCGTGGCGCCAAGCGGGAAGGGCAACTCAGATGTGTTTCGAGTCGGCTTCGTCCTTCTTCACGTAGCCGCTTTCCTGCCGCTCGTGGTTCACCTGGTTCTTCTTCAAGTAGGCTTGGTAAACATCGTCGGCCGTCATGCCGAGCGTCTGCGCCAGCGACACGAGAAAATGGAACAGATCCACGACTTCGACCTTCGCGTTCTGCTCGTCAAACTTCTGGTATTTCGCCCACCACTTCCACGGCACGCTATCAATCAGCTCGGCGGTCTCCTGCTGCATGGCGCGGGTGTAATTGAGGATCCATTGGGTCTTTTCCTCGTCCGTGGCCGGCGGCAGATTAACCCCAATGCGCTTATTCAGCGCATCTTGCATGCGAAAGATCTCCTCGAATTTGTCCATGAAGGGCAGCGTGGGCAGACCGGTTCCGGGTGGCAAGCCCGCGGCCCGGGGATTTTGCAGTTGCGGCAGGAGTGGGTATTCTCGACGGTGTCAGCCTTATTGCCACCGTTCCACTGCGCTTCCCGCAGTGCTGAGACCGCCCTCAATGCGGGCTCCGGTCGGCTCAACCCATACGCCGCCGGCTTTTCGGCAGGCGTTTTCAACCAAGAAGATACATGTCCTCCACAGAATCGTCCGGCGCCCCCACCGAAGGCACCGCGACCACGCCAGCAGACGCCACGAGCGCGCCGGCATCCTCGTTCGGTAACACCCGCGGATCAGGTCTGGCCCGCGGCAAACGCCCCAGCGCCCCAGCGGCCCCCGCTGAACCTGCTGCGTTCGCCAACGCCACCTACCAACCGACCTCGATCGAAATCGTGACCGCTCCCCGCGAATACGAAAATCCGTTCGCCCCGGCCACCCCGAAGCCCACGCCTCAAGCCGTCGCTCCTGCCGCCCCCGCGGCCCCCGCCCCCAAACCCTTCGTGCCCGCTCCCAAACCCTTTGTGTCGGCTCCCGCCGCCGCTCCGGCTTCGGAAGAACTGTTTCCGCTCGAAGGCCAACCCGCCGCTCCCCAAGCCCCGGCCCCGGCCCCGGCCGAGGCGGAAGAGAAGGCGGAACTCAACATCCTCCCCCCGGAACGGCCCAAGGTTATTCCGACCCAAACGTGGGAGAACGACAATTTTCGCCCCACGCGCGAAACCCGCACAGATCGCCCCCGTCGCGACGAACGCCCCAGCGGCGGACGCCCTTCCAATGATCGTCGTGAACAACCGCGCGATCCCCGCGACGAGCCGCAAGGCGACGCGCCGGTCCGTCCGGAACGTTTCGAGCAACGCCGCGAAGAGCGCACGCCGCGCCCGGAGCGCATCGTCGCGCCCCAGAAATCGGGTGGCTTCTTCGGTTGGCTGAAGTCTCTCTTCGGCGGCGCACCCGCCGCCAAGCCCTCCACCGAACAACCCCAGCACGGCGGCCAGCGCGATGATGATCGCGGTGGTCATCGCCGGCACCGCGGCGGTCGAGGTCGCAGCCAATACCGTCAAGGGGGCGGCGGCGGCGAACAATCCTCGGGCGGCGAAGGTCGCAACCAAGGGGGCGGCGAGCAAGGCGGTCAGCCCGGTGGCCGTGACGGCTATCGTCGTCGCGGCGGTCGTGGTCGTGGCCGCGGTGGCTACGGCGGCGGCGACAATCGCGGCGGTGGCGGTGGCGGTGGCGGCCATCCCCAAAGCTAGGCCCGGCTTTCGTTTTTCTCCTTCAGGCGTCCGCTTCGGCGGGCGCCTTTTTTTGTCGCATCACGACGCCGAATAGGACGAGGTTCATCCCACTCCTTTTCGGGCTTCGATTCCTGTTCGCGCTCCCCCCTTCGACTCATGGCTGACCTCATCGTTCACGGCGGCAAACCCCTCAGCGGCACCATCACGCCGTCGGGCAACAAAAACTCCGTCCTGCCCATTCTCTGCGCCACCCTGCTCACCGACGACAAGGTCACGCTCACGAACGTGCCGCATATCACCGACGTGGAAAAACTCGTCGGCTTCTTCGTCGAACAGGGTTCCCGGATCAACTGGGACCGCGGGGGCGGCCGGATGGAAATCGATCATTCCCGTTTTGATGCCGCCCGGCTCGGTGGCGAGTTGCCCTCCGGCATGCGGTCCTCGGTGTTGCTCTTCGCACCGCTGCTGCAACGGATGAAGAAACTCGTGTTGCCCACCAATGCCAAGGGCTGCTCCCTCGGCATCCGCGAACTCGATCCGCACCTCGAGATTCTCGAAAAGCTCGGCGCCACCATCTCGCGCGGCCGCCAGCTCACCATGCGCCTGACGGGCTCCTTCCAAGGCGCGCGCCACTGGCCGGACTACATGTCCGTCACCGCCACGGAGAATTTTGTCATGGCCGCCGTGCTCGGCCACGGGGAGTCGGTCCTGATCAACGCCGCGAGCGAGCCGCACGTGCAGGACCTCTGCGCCGTGCTGGCCAAGATGGGCGCCAAGCTCGAGGGCATCGGCACCAGCATGATCACGGTGCACGGCGTGAAGAAACTGCGCGGAGGGACCTTCGCGATCAACACCGACCACCACGAGGTCGTCACCTTTCTCGCTCTCGGTGCCATCACCGGCGGCGAAGTGCGGGTCGAAAACTCCCTGCCGCATCACTTCGATCTCATCAACCGGTCCTTTGCCAAGCTCGGCGTGAAGATCGAATACGAGGGCACGACCGCCATCGTGCGCAAAAAACAGAAACTTGTGATCGCCGAGCCGTTCACCGCAAACCTGCTGCCGAAAATCGAGGCCGCACCCTGGCCTTACTTCCCGGTCGATCTCCTCCCCTGCATGATTGCCCTCGGGGTGCGCGCGGAGGGGACCTGCCTGTTTTGGAACAAGGTCTACGAAGGTGGCTTCACCTGGATGTCCGAACTCTCCAAGTTCGGCGCTCACGTGCTCGTCAGCGATCCGCATCGCATCACCGTTTTCGGCGCCAAGCCCCTGCGCCCGGCCGAAGTCGAAGCCCCCTACATCATCCGCGCCGCCGTCGCCCTCTACATGGTCGCCGCCAGCATTCCCGGCCGGTCGGTTGTCAAGAACGCCGACACCATCCGCCGCGCTCACCCCAACTTTGTCGAGAACCTCCGCAGCATCGGCGCTGACGTGGAATGGAAATGATCCCCTCTCCTTCACCACGGATTCCGCGGATAAACACGGATGATTCTTCCGGGAAACCCGGGGCTTCGCGGGCGGCGTTCGGTCCGACCCTTCCGCCGTGTCCGGCCGTAAAAACCGTGGTTAATTAATTTCCGTCTTCCGATGCCTTCTCCTGAAAAATCCCCCCCGGGTGCCAAGGGCCTCGGTTTCATCACCACCGCGCTGACCTCGCCGGTGTCGGCCGTCGAGGCGGCCTTGCGCCCGCTCTCCTTCACCGATTTCGCCGGCCAGGCCAAAACCGTCGAGCGACTCAAGGTCATGGTCGGCGCCGCCAAACGTCGCGGTGAAGCCCTCAACCACATTCTCCTCTCCGGACCCCCGGGCCTCGGCAAGACCACCCTCGCCTTCATTCTCGGTCATGAACTCGGTCGCAATGTGCGCGTCATCGCCGGTCCGGTGATCGAGAAACCCGGCGACCTTGCCGGTCTCCTGACCAACCTCGAGGAAGGCGACATCCTTTTCATCGACGAGATTCACCGCATCCCGAAAACCGTCGAGGAATACCTCTACAGCGCGATGGAGGACTACCGGCTTGATATCATGATCGACCAGGGGCCCAACGCGCGCAGCGTGCGGCTCACGATTCCGCGCTTCACCCTCATCGGTGCCACCACGCGCTCCGGCCTGCTCACCGCGCCGCTCCGCTCGCGTTTCACGCTCAACACGCGCCTCGACTATTACGACCGCGCCACGCTCGACGGCATCGTCCGCCGCAGCTGCGGCCTGCTCAAGGTCGAGCTCGACGCCGGGGGCGCGCAGGAAATTGCCAAGCGCGCCCGGGGCACGCCGCGCATCGCCAACAACCTGGTCAACTTCTGCCGCGACTACGCCTCCGAGAAAGCCAATGGCGTCATCACCCAGGCGACCGCCGCCGCCGCGCTCGAACTCCTCGAGATCGACGCCGCCGGACTTGACGAGATGGACAAGCGTGTTCTCCGCGTCATGGCCGAGCATTACCAAGGGGGCCCCGTCGGCCTCGGCACCATCGCCATCGCTGTCGGCGAGGAAGCCGACACGCTGGAGGAAGTCCACGAGCCGTTTCTGATTCAGGAAGGATATCTGCAACGCACCTCGCAGGGCCGCATCCTCACCGCCAAAGGCTACCACGCCATCGGCCTGAAAGCCGCGAGCGGCGACCAGCAGTCGCTGCTGTAATCAGAACCTTCTATTCCAACTATGAGCGATGATTCAAAAAAGTTTTTTCGCCCGAAGCAGATGGTCATCATCGGCGGCTCAATGCTGGCAGGGATCGGGTTGTTTCTTTTTCGCCGCTACTACGAGAATGACCGACTAACAAAAATTGATCTGTTCTCCGGTCTTTTCACCGTAG
>JAUXOH010000005.1 GCA_030682505.1 Candidatus Didemnitutus sp.
ACCAGCACCGAGCAGCGCGCCGACCAGGAGGGCGGCAAGCTCGGCGTTTTGCCCCAGCCCGGCCGCCACGGCTCCCGCCTGACACAACAACGCCCCCGTAACGGCACCGAGCAAGGCGATGGTGGCCTTGAAAATCTTGTAACCGAAGAAGCAGTCGAGCAGCCCCCAAACGAGGGCGGCGACGGAAATCCAAGGATAGAACTCGGGCTCGAATTGCACGGCGGGAGGCAAACGGCCCGCCGCCGGGGGCGCAACTTAGTTTGCGAGGTAGAGCGGTGCGCCGGGCCCCATCGGAAGCCCCAGGGTGATCCAGCCGATCAGCACGATGGTCCACACGATCATGAAGGCGATCGAGTAGGGCAGCATGGTCGCGATGAGCGTGCCGATGCCGGCCTTTGGATCGTATTTGTGAATGAAGGTCAGGATGAGCGGGAAGTAGCTCATCAGCGGCGTGATGATGTTCGTCACACTGTCGCCGACGCGAAATGCGCCCTGCACCAACTCCGGCGAATAGCCGAGGATCATGAACATGGGGACGAATACCGGCGCGAGCAGCGCCCACTTGGCCGACGCGCTCGAAATCAGAATGTTCACGATGCTGGCAAAGATCAGCACGGCGATCATTAGCAGAATCGGCATGTCTTGCAGACCGAGTTTCTGAATGAAACCCGCGCCGCTCACGGCGGTGATGATGCCGAGATTCGTCCAGTTGAAATACGAGATGAACTGCGCCGCGAAGAACGCCAACACGATGAACGACGCCATTGAGCGCATCGTCTTCGCCATGCCGTCCGCGATGCTATGATCGCTCTTGATCGTGCCTGCGGCGACACCGTAGGCGATGCCCGGCAGCAAGCCGTAGAGGAAGATAAACGTCACTAACCCGCGCATGAAGATCGAGTCCTTGAAGTCCGGTCGCGTCGGATCGATCAGAAAACCGTCCTTCGGCAACACGCCCCACAACACGACGGCGGTCAACGCGACGGTGATCGCGGTGGCCGCCCACAGACCGCGTTTTTCCGCCGCGGAGAGAGGTTTCAATTCTTCGCGCGGGGCGTCGCCTCGGTAGTCACCGAGACGCGGCGCGACGATTTTTTCTGTCACCCACGTGCCGGCCGCCGTGATGACGAACGCCGACACGACCATGAAATAGTAATTCGCGGTCGCCGCCACCTTGTAGCCGGGATCGACGATGTGGGCGGCGGCCTCGGTCAGACCGGCGAGCAGCACATCGACGGAGCCGACCAGCAGGTTGGCGCTGTAACCGCCGGAGACGCCGGCAAAGGCCGCGGCGAGACCGAGCAGCGGGTGGCGACCGAGCGCGTGATAGAGCGCGGCGGCGAGCGGCGTGAGCAACACGTAGCCGACTTCACTGCCGGCGTTGGACATCACCGCAGCGAAAATCACCATCGGCGTGATCAACTTGCGCGGCGACGCGAGTACCACGAGACGCAGCATCGCGCCCATCAGACCGGAGTATTCCGCGATGCCGATCCCGAGCAGGCACATCAGGGAGATGCCCAGCGGTGGGTAGGCGAGGAAGTTGCGCGTCGCCTCCAAGATCATGCGGTGCAGGCCCTCGATCGAGAACAGGTTGATGACCGTGACGACCTTCTGCGTCGCCGGATTTGTCACCGAGACACCAACGGCATGCAGCAAGCCGGACAGCACCACAACGACGACGGCGAGGAGGGCGAAGAGCGTGGCGGGATTAGGCAGCGCATTGCCGGCGCGTTCGACTCCGTCGAGGAAACGTTGTAGCGTGAGGCTGCGCGCAGGAGTGGCGGTGGGGGAACTCATGGAGGGGCGACGAAGAGATTATTGAGCGAGAAACAGCGGCGCGCCGGGCCCCATCGGGATCCCGAGCCAGATCCAGACCACGAGCATCAGGGTCCACGAAATCATGAAGGCGATCGAGTAGGGCATCATCGTGGCGATCATCGTACCGATGCCGGTGTTGGGCACATAGCGTGCGGCGAACGTCAGAATGAGCGGGAAGTAATTCATCAGCGGCGTGATGATGTTGGTGCAGCTGTCGCCCACGCGATACGCGCCCTGCACGAGTTCGGGCGAGTAGCCGAGGAGCATGAACATCGGCACGAAGATCGGGGCGAGCAGGGCCCACTTGGCCGAGGCGCTGCCAATCACGAGGTTCACCACGCCGGTGAAGAAGACCAGCGACACCATCAGGAGGATGGGGCTGTCCTGCAGGTTGAGGGATTTGATTAGCCCGGCCCCCTTGACCGCCATGACTGTGCCGAGGTTGGTCCAGTTGAAATAGGCGAGGAACTGCGCCGCGAAGAACGCCATCACGATGTAGGCGGCCATCGTTGCGATCGATTGGTCCATGCCGCGAACGACATCGTTGTCATTCTTCACCGTGCGCGCGCCGATGCCGTATGCCAGACCGGAGACCAAGCCGTAGAGGAAAATGAAAAATATCATCCCCCGCATCAGGAAGGAGTTAAGCAGGCGTTCGCCCAGCAAGGTGCGCGGGCGGGCCGCATCGGTGAGGAAACCCGCTTCGGGCAGCACGCCCCAGAGGATGATCGCGGTGAGGCCGAGGGTCGCGGCGATCGACATCCAGAGCCCGCGCTTTTCCAGGGCGCTCAGCGGCACGATCGGTTCCCGCGGGGCATCGCCGGTGTAGGCGCCGAGGCGCGGTTCGACGATCCGCTCCGTCACCAAAGTTCCCACCACGGTGACCAACACGGTGGCCGCGATGAGGAAGAACCAATTGGCGGTGGGCTGCACGACGATGCTCGGTTTGACCACGACCGCGGCGGCTTGGGTGAGGCCAGCCAGCAGCACGTCGATTGTTCCGAGCACGAGATTGGCGCTAAACCCACCCGAAACGCCCGCGAAGGCTGCCGCGAGACCGGCCAAGGGATGGCGCCCCGCAGCATGGAAGATGGCGGCGCCGAGGGGAATGAAGAGCACGTAACCCACGTCAGCGCCCGAATGGGACAGGATGCCGCCGAAGATGACAATGGAGGTAAGCCAGCGTTTTGGCGAGGTGAGCACGATCAGACGCAGGGCGGCGGTGATCAGGCCGGTGCGTTCCGCTACGGCGATGCCGACCAAGCAGGCCAGGACGGTGCCGAGCGGCGGAAAGCCAACGAAGTTGGGCACGACGTTGGTGATCATGCGTTGCAGGCCCTCAATCGAGAGCAGGTTGATCACGGCGATCGTCTGGCCGGTGGCAGGATGCACCACCTGCACCCCCATCCGGCTGAAGACCCACGAACAGAGCACGACAACACCCGCCAGCAGGGCAAAGAGCGTTGAGGGATTGGGCAGGGTGTTACCAACGCGCTCGATAACCGACAGGAACCGCTGAAACAGGGTGCGGTTCCCGGTGAGGGAAGGGGCGAGACTCATGCGCCGATGCAAACGCCACCATCAACGGCGTCAATTCCAGCCGAGCGCGAGGCGCCAATTAAAACATCACGACCGCTTTGGCGCTTTCGAGCACAATCCAAGCGGCCGCAAAGGCCGTGGCCCACATCAGCACCGCTTTTGCTGCGCGACGCCGGCGCAAGCTGCGCTCATAAGTGTCCACGGAGTGGGTGCGATAGCCCGTGGATTCCAAGAAGCTCGCCAACTGGGCCCGACGTGTCTTCGTTGTCTTCAATCGCCGATCCAGCCGCCGTCCCGGGAGGGACAGCAGACTGGAGAGCAATTTTTGCAAGCGGTGGCGCACGAGTAACACCGTTTAAAAGATAGCACTTCCGTTCAAGGGCATTCTCAGTATTTCGGATCATTTCACCGCAACTTTACCATGCATCACTTTTCATACGTCGGAAATAAGCTCCACTGCGAGGGCGTCGACCTCGCGGCCGTCGCCGCGCTCCACGGCACGCCCACCTATGTCTACAGCACGCAGACCATTGCGGACAACTACCACCGGCTCGCCGCCAGCCTTGGAGGGCTCGACCTGCGCATTTGCTACGCCTGCAAAGCCAACTCCAATCTCGCGGTGCTGCGGCACTTCGCGAATCTCGGCGCCGCCTTTGACCTCGTGAGCAGCGGCGAACTCCGCCGCGTGGCTGCGGCCGGCGGCCGGACGCAGGACAGCGTCTTTGCCGGCGTGGGCAAATCCGAGGCCGAAATCCGCGTCGCCCTCGAGGCCGGCGTCTACGGATTCCACGTCGAGAGCGAACCGGAGCTGGAACGGATCAATTACGTGGCCGGCCAGCTCGGCCTGAAGGCGCCCATTGCCATCCGGATCAACCCCGACGTCGACGCCAAGACCCACGCCAAGATCACGACGGGCAAAAGCGAGAACAAGTTCGGTATCCCGCTCAAGTTTGCGGCCGAGGCATACGCCGCCGCGGCGAAGTTTCCGCACCTCGAAATCCGCGGCGTGCAGATGCACATCGGCTCCCAGCTCACAACGGTCGGCCCGTTCGTCGAGGCCGTCAAAAAGGTGCTGCCCTTCGTCCTCGAACTGAAGAAGACCTACGGCATCCGCTATTTCAGCGTCGGTGGCGGCATCGGCATCGTCTATCCGGACGCCCTCGCCAGCGGGGCGCAGGCCTGGTGGGATGCGAAGCCTGAAGGCGAACGTCCCCTCACCCCCGAGGTTTATGGCGCCGCCCTGCTGCCGTTGCTGGCGCCGCTCGGTCTCAAGATTCTCCTCGAGCCGGGACGTTTTCTGGTCGGCAACGCCGGGGTGCTCGTCTCGCGAGTCGAGTTCCTCAAACGCGGCCACGGCAAGAGCTTCCTCATTCTCGATGCGGCGATGAATGATCTTGTGCGGCCCGCGATGTATGAGGCACATCACGAGATTGTGCCGTTGTTCCGTGATTCCACCCGCGCCGCGCTCACGGCGGATATCGTCGGTCCGATCTGCGAAAGCGGAGACTGCTTCGCGAAGGACCGCACGCTGCAAGAAGTCGGCGAGGGTGAACGGGTGGCGTTCATGAGCTCCGGCGCCTACGGTTACACCATGGCCAGCCGCTACAACACCCGCGGGATGCCCGCGGAGGTGCTCGTGTCGGGCAACCGATTCGAGCTGGTCAACACCCGCGAGTCATTTGAGAGTATGGTGGCCGGAGAAAAAATTCCCGGCTTCCTCAAGAGTTAACCCCCTCCTTTCCCTTGGCTGAAGAGCAACCTGTGCGATTTGCCATTATCGGCGCCGGCGCCTGGGGCACCGCTGTGGCGGCCCATCTCGCGCGTCGCGGGCAGCCTGCCACCTTGGTCGCCCGCAGGTCGGAACACGCCGTCGCGATGCAACTGGCTCGCGAAAACCGCGATTATCTCGCCGGCATCAAGTTGCCGGAAACCCTCGTGGTGACCTCGGATCTCCGGGCGGCCTTGCTGGAGGCCGATGTGTGCTTGATCGCCAGTCCCTCCCACGCCTTGCGGGCGTGGTGTGAGCAGATCCGGAGCGCGTTGGTCAAACCCGACCAGTTGCGCCTCTTGATCAGTTTGGTGAAGGGATTGGAAATCGGCACTCACCTCCGACCGAGCGAAGTCATGGCGGAGGTCATGCCCGGGGTGAACGTCGGGACCCTGACCGGTCCGACCAACGCCGCGGAAGTCGCGCGCGAGATGCCGGCCGCGATGGTTCTCGCGGTAGCCCAATCCGATCCTTTCGTCGCCCGCGTCCAAACCGCGCTCAGCGGTTCCACGCTGCGCATCTACACCAGCGACGATCTCATCGGGGCCGAATTCGGCGCCTGCCTGAAAAACATCTACGCCATCGCGGCGGGGTTGTGTGACGGCCTGAAGCTCGGCGACAACGCCAAAGCCGCCCTGCTCACCCGTTCGCTCACGGAGATGGTGCGGGTGGGTGAAGCCTTGGGGGCCAAGAAAGATGCCTTCTATGGCTTGAGCGGATTTGGTGATTTGGTCGCGACCTGTCACGGAACTTGGAGCCGCAATCGCCAGTTCGGCCAACAGATTGGCGAGGGCAAATTGGTGGGCGAGCTCATGGCGGGTCGAAGAACCGTCGTCGAAGGCTATCGTTCGACGGATGCGTTTCACGGTCTCTGTCATGCCGAAAACATCACCGCGCCGATCATGAAAGAAGTGCATGCTATTCTTTACGCCGACAAGAAGCCCGCGGATGCGCTGCATGCACTCATGACGCGCGAATTGAAGAAAGAAACGCATGCGCCGTTTCCGCCGGCCCGCTGACGCGCGATCGCCATGCGCGTCCTGATTGCCTTCGACAAGTTCAAAGACGCGCTCGGCGCGTTGCCGGCCTGTGCGGTCGCCGCGGAAGCCCTGCGGGCGCATCATCCGGATGCCCAACTTGACCTTTGCCCGCTCGCTGACGGGGGCGAAGGGTTTGCGGAAATCCTCACGCGCCGTGCCGGGGGCGAGTTGCGGGAGGCGAGCGTTACCGGTCCGCGCGGGGCAACCATCACCGCCAGGTTTGGACTCGTTCCGCTGAGCAAACTTCCCGCGAGGGCGGGCGCATTACTCGGCTTGGCTGGGGCCGGAGAGGGCAAAGTGGCGGTGATCGAAATGGCCGCGGCAAGTGGACTCGCGTTGCTGTCGGCCGAGCAGCGGGACCCCTGGCATACGACTTCCCGTGGAACGGGCGAATTGATCCGCGCGGCCGCGGCGGAAGGCGTGGCGGCGATCATTTTGGGCGTGGGCGGCAGCGCGACCCATGACGTGGGGCTCGGTGCGCTCACGGTGCTTGGGCTCGACTGTTTTTCCGCCGCCGGCGCGGTGATTGAATCTCCGGTGCCGACAACTTGGGCCGCGGTGGCGAAGATGGGCGGGAAAATCCAACCGGGCCTGCCGCCGATTCTCATCGCGTGCGATGTGACCAATCCGCTCATGGGCACCTTCGGGGCTGCCTCGGTGTTCGCAGCGCAAAAAGGACTGAAGGCGGAAGATTTCACGCGGCTCGAATATATGACCGGTCGCATGGCCGCGCTGCTGTGCGCGCAAGCAGGAAACCCTTCGACGCTGTGGGAGGCCAAAGGTGCCGGTGCGGCGGGCGGCCTGGCGTTTGGCTTGATGTGCGCCACCCGTGCCAAGCTGGTGCCGGGATTTGAACTGGTGGCGGCGTGGTTGGAATTGGATCGCCGCATCGCCGAGACCGATTACGTCCTCACCGGCGAGGGAAGTTTTGACGCGAGTTCACTCTCGGGCAAGGGCCCGGCGGGAGTTGCACAGCGCGCCTTGACGGCGGGGAAAAAAGTGCACGTCTTCGCCGGAGCTGCGTCCGCGCAACTCGTCGGCGCCGGGGTGCACGTCATCAACCCGGCCGGCGAGACGCTGCCGATGGCCCTGGCGAATACCGCGGCGAATTTGCGCGCGGCGGTCGGCACGGTCTTTCCGCGGGCTTAGGGGCGTTTACTTCAGGCACTCCGCGAAGCGGGGCTGCGCGGCCGCATGCCGACGATGCACGTTGAGGTAGACCTCGTCGGCGAGTCGATCGACGGCCTCGCCTTTCATGAATTTGGCACTGAAGCCCGGTTTGTCGGCGTCGAGCGAGTTGCGCACGGCGGTGAGAAAGTCGCCAATGAGCTCGCGCGGGGCTTCATCGCCGACGGCGATGCGAATCGTCGTGGGCGTGATGCCAGCTTCCTGCAGGGCGGCCGCACCCAATTCGGAATGCGAGGTGAGCGCCGGACAGAGGACCAGCGTGTTGCTCTGGCCGAGCGAGACCATGTGGCCGAACATGGGGGTGAGGGAATCGAAGAAACGCGCGAGGGTGAGGCGCGAGATCTTTGCCTTCTCGAAGTTGATTGTGAACAACGGCGCCGGTAGTTCGAGGTAGGAGAGTTCGCGCGCGACGGCGAAATTGGCGTCGCCGGGATTGGCGGGGCCGGTGACGGTCACGAGCGGGTTCGACGCGAGCCATTGGGCGAAGATGAGCGTGTTGATGCATTTCTTCAGCATGCGCTCCTCGAGCGTCTTCATGCCCGTGAGCACCTCGAAGGCCTTGTCGGAGTCGAGGAAGGCGCCCTTGATGTAGTAGACATTCCAGAACAGGGTGTCGTGCCAACTCTTGCCGCTGGGGGCGACGTCACCCTTCGGAATGAACATATCCTCGTTGCGCCCGATCACGACGCCGGCCGTGGTCGTGCCGTGACCGGTGAGGTCCTTGGTGTAACTGTGAATGATGTAGTCGGGACGGCAGACGGTCTCGGGATGTTGCAACGGGCGAACCAGGAACGGCGTGCCGACGGTGGAGTCGCAGATCACGGTCAATCCCTCGTCGTGCGCCGCGCGACAAATGCCCGGCACATCGAGGAAAACGCCATGCGGGTTGCAGGGGCTCTCGAGGTAGACATAGATGCGGCGGCCGGCGGCAATCCGGTCGGCATATTTTTTCTTGGTGGCGGTGAGGGCCTTCTTGAACGCCGCGGCAGTGTCCCCGTCGAAAAAGACCACCCCGGCATCGAGGTTGGAATGCTTGCCGAACCAATCGTGGATCAGTTGGTAGGCGCCGCCATAGATGTTGCGCGAGGAGAGGACGACGTCCTGGTAACCGACGAGGTGGGAGAGCGCGCCATCGATGGCGCCCATGCCGGAATTGAAATTCCAGGCCATGTAGCTGCCGGCCAGCGGACCGCATTCGATGTCCACAATGTGGTTGGCCAGGGAAATCGAGGTCGGGTTCATCAAACGCGAATAGATCTCGTGGAGGAATTCCTTCCCCTGAAAGGCGTCGTCGATCCACTCGGAGCACGCGTAAAGGTAGGTCGCGGTGCGCGTGATGACGGGGTTGGCCGAGAAGATTGCCGTGACGTTGTCGAAGATCGGGTAGGGCCCCTTTGCGAGCATCGTGGTATTGGAATACCGCAGGGATTGATGCGTCTTGCGCGACGGATTCTGCAACGTGTCGAGCAGCTTCGCCAATTGGAAGGAAAGGAATTTCTTCGCGTTGAAGAGTGCGAGGCGATCCTGGCGGGGCAGGCGGGCGAGTTCGCGCGTGGTGGCGTCCCAGAGATCCATGACGTCGCCGTGCGAGCCATAAAGTTTCTCCGCGAGCGCGAGCAAAGGGACGCCGGCGGGACTCTTGGGGTCGATGCCAAAATGCTGCAACTGCTCGAGAGCGAGCTCGTGCAGCGTGGTGGCTTGCGTCGTCTTGCGGCGCGGCGACAGGGTTTTCGCGGCGGGTGCCTGGCGGCGGCCGGTGTTGGGCGAGGCAGGTTTCTTGAAGGAGGCCGGGGTGCGCATTGAAATAAGGTGAAACACGTTATGACACGGCGCAAGCGAGGGCGGGTTTTCCGGCTCGTCACAACGGAGGTTAATAACGAAATATCCGTCCGGTGATACCCATGAACTTCGAGCGCGCCCGCCGGCTGTTGTGCCAACTGCAAGTTGCAATCCGCGAGGGGGTTCGCAAATCGCGCCGCCAGGGGACGACCAGGCTGAGCCGCGTGGCGGCGGTCACGGCGGCGGACACGATCTACGTCGTCGATCGGATTTCCGAGCGGGTGGTGCTCGCGTGGCTCGAGCAACATTGGCCGCGAACCTGGCCGGTTGAGTTGGTGATGGAGGGCATCGAAGGCGAGGAGATCGTCACGTTTCCGCGCGGCACGCCGGTCCGCCAGACGCGGTGGAAACTCATCCTCGACCCGATCGATGGCACGCGAGGCCTGATGTATGACAAGCGCAGCGCGTGGAGTCTCGCCGGGCTGGCCCCGCAGCGCGGGTCGAAGACGACGCTCGCGGACATTCAGGTCGCGGCGATGACGGAGTTGCCCACGAGCAAAGCGGGCGCGGTCGATCAACTGAGTGCGGTGCGTGGCGGCGGCGTGCGCGCGGTGCGGACGGATCTGGGCACGGGCCGGCAACGGCGTTTCACGCCGCGCCCCTCTCGGGCGCGCGACGTCGGGCATGGCTTTGCTTCGTTCGCGAAGTTCTTCCCGGAGGGCAAGGCGTGGCTGGCGGAGCGGGAGGAGGCGTTGTGGCTGGCCCTCAAAGTCAGTGGCGCCGGCGGCGGGCAACCGATCTTCGACGACCAGTATCTCAGCACGGGCGGCCAGCTCTCCGAACTCTTGATGGGACACGATCGGTTCATCGCCGATCTGCGGCCGATGGCGTTTGCGCGGTTGAAGCTCAAGCCCGCGGCGGCGTTGCCGTGCCATCCTTACGATATCTGCACCGCGCTCCTTGCCCAGGAGGCGGGCTGCATCATCACGGCGCCGGACGGCAAGCCATTGTGCGTGTCGCTCGATACCACTTCGCCCGTGGCGTGGGTGGGCTACGCCAACGCCGCCCTCGCTCGCCGGATCGGTCCGGCGCTCCGCCGCGTGTTGCGCGCGGCCAAGTAGGATCTTCAGTCATTGGTCGGAAGACTTGTCCCATCAAACGGTACCCGATGCCGGGTGGTCGGCCGCCTAGTTCTTCGTTTGCTCGATCACGGTCACCTTGCCGTTTTCAAAGACGACGCGGATGCGTTCCTCGGCTTCCGGCCGGTAGGTCGCGGCATAAACAGGAACGAAGTTTACGTGGTAGGTGTTGCGCGCGGAGTCGTAGTAGAGGCGGCGATCGTAGCCGACGAAACGGGTGCCGTCGTAGCGCTCAAAATAACTGTTATAGATCCAGGCCGTGGAGAGCCCTTTGCCGGAGCGCACCTCGCGCTTCTGGTCGGGGGCGCCGAGCGCGAGATAGACCATGTCCTCGGTGAATCCGAGGTCGATGTTGCCCTGTTTGATCTTGGCCTGGCTCTCTGCGTCAAGGTTGGCGAAGAGCTGCGGGTTCTCCTTGATGCGGGAGTCGACGCTCTGGCAACCGGTCAGGAAGCCTAGGCTGGCGGCGAGCATGAAGGTGGTGAGGAGGCGGCGGTTCAGGTGAAAGTAGTTCATGGAAAGTGCGGTGGAGACCCGGGGAATATAGCCTGGGTTCCTCAAAAAGCCAGTGGTCCGCACCGATCCGCCCGGTTCAGGCGTCTGGTGTCCCGTAGACCCGCCGCCAGTTCCGCCAGGCGGGCCAGGCGTAGAGCAGGCAGAGGCCCCACAGCGTCCACCACCAGCGGCCGACCTCGGCGAAGTCCGCCTGCATCTGGTTCAGCCGCAGAAAACCCTGGATGCCGGCAGTCACTGGCACGAGCTGAGCCAGCCAGCGCAACGGGAGCGGCATGAGTTCCAGCGGCCAGGCGAAGCCGGCGAGGAAAAGGAAAGGAATCGAGGTGAACAGCAGGATCTGGATCGAGGCTTCCCGCTCCCGGCAGCGTCCGCCGATCGCCTGCGCGAAGAGCACGAGCGCGAGCAGAAAGGGCACCGCGAAAACCGCGAGAGTCAGCGCTCCCCCGTAGCGCGGCACGTCGAACAGCCAGAAGCAGAACCCGAGGTGGAACGCGAGGTGCACCGCGTAGAGCGCGACCAGCGCGAGGCAGCTGCCCATGAAACGCCCCAGTTGTTCCAGACGGGACAGACCTGCCGTCGCCCGGGCGCCTCCGCTGGCGGCATCGGTGCCGTAGATGAGGCCCGTCCCGATGAGCAGCGTCTGCTGCAGCAGCAGCATGAACACCGCCGGGATGAGATAGGAGCCGTAACTCTCGCGGGTGTTGAAGAGCGGCCGCAGCCGCAGTGTCACCGGGCCCTGAGCGACAAGCGCCTGCCCGCTGGTCTGGCCTGCCGCCTGCAACCGGCGCACCTCGATGCCGGCGGAAAGCGTGCCGGTCGCCTCGGCCAGGCCGCCGAGCACCTGTTTGAAGACTAGGAACCGGTCCGCGTCGCCGCCGTAGACCACCACCACCCGCCGCCCGCGCAGCACATCCGCCCGGAACCCCGCGGGGATCACCAGATAGCCGGAGATTTCGCCGGCCTGCACCGCCGCCTCCAGTTCGGCCGGATCTATGGCGCGCAGGGCCACCCTCACCGCCTCGTGCGCGTCGACCCAGCGGACGAGCTGGCGGCTCAGGCTGGAACGATCGAGGTCAACCACACCGACCGGCGTTTCCCGCACCACCTGCTCGAGGTAGGGCAGGGGATAAAACACCGAGTAGAGACCGATGGCGCCGACCATGAGCAGCAGCGCACCGCCGTCGATGCCCACTCGGCGCAAGGTCGCGACAAAGCCGTGAAGCCCCGGGATCATCGCCGCCCCCAGCAGCGCGGATCACGCGCGCGCCACGCGAGCAGCGGCAACGCCGCGGCAAAGGTCACCACGGTCACCGCCCCGAGGATCAGCAGTTCCATCGCCGAACCGGCCGCCGCCGCCCCGCGGCCGGCCTGTTCGATCTGCAGTCGCAGGAACGTGGTCAGCGGCAGGAGTTGGCCCCAGATCTCCGCCGGGCCCGGCATGCTGCCTAGCGGGAAGGTCAGCCCGGCGAAGGCCAGCGCGGGCGCGGTGACGAACGCCGCCACGCTGCTCGCCAGCCGGTAGTTGGCGGTGAGCGCGGTGACGAGCAGACCGAGGCCCGTGTAGGCCAGGACCATGAGCAACAGCGCGCCGAGCAGCATGAGCCAGCTGCCGGGCATGGGCCAGCCATACCAGCCGTGCAGCCCGGCGAGGAAGGCCGCGCCCGCCGCGCTGCCCGCCGCGACGGGCAGCACGCACTTGGCCGCGACGGCCGGCCCGATCCGCCCGCCGCTGGCCGCGAGCCATTCGCCGGCGGTGCCATCGCGCAGTTCGCGGCCGACGGCGCGGACCGCCGCCAGCATCGCGAGCATCTGCACCACGGTCGCGGACAGCCCGGCGACGAGGAAGGGCAGGTAATTGAGCGAGGGATTATGCAGCGTGTCGCGTCGCGCCGCCACCGGCTGCAGGCTGATCCCCACCGCGACGCGCGGTTCGCCCCGCGCCAGGCGCGCACGGGCCTCGGCCTGCGCGGAAAAGGTCAGCACCGCGCTTTGCAGTTCGCGGGCGACGACGTTGCCCGTGAGCAGGAACTGGGCGTTGAACCAGGCCGTGACCTCGGCGGCCTCGCCCCGCTTCAGCCGGCGCATGAAGTCGCGTGGCACCAGCACGACCGCCTCGGCCGTGCCGCGGCGCACGGCGGCCTGGCCGTCGGCCAGGGTTTCGGGACGGGCGCGCACCGCCAGTCCCGGGGTGGCGTCGAGGGCGCGCACGAGCTGTCGCGAGGCCGAGCTGCGGTCCAGATCCACCACGGTGACCGGCAGGCCGGTCGCGACCCCGCGGGCGAACACCGCCCAGAGTAGCGCGACGCAGCCGAGTGGCAGCCAGAGCAGCTGCACCCGCGCCAACCGCGAGGTGCGCAGGTCGGCCCATTCGCGCCGCAGGCCGGCGCGGAAACTGTTCAGCGCCGTCCCCACGGCACGACGACGCTCATTCCCGGGCGCAGGCCCTCGACCGGGGAGACCGGCCGGGCCCGCACCTCGAAGGTTTTCAGGTCGAAGCCGCTGGAGGCGCTGGTGGCGCGCCAGGTCGCAAAGGCGCCGAGGGCGGCGAGGTAATCCACTTTCAACCGCACTTCGCGGTTGCCGAGGGCCGGCACCCGGCCGGTGAGTTCCGTGCCGAGCCCGATGCGGGCGAGCAGGTCTTCCCGGATCTGGAACACCACCCACGGGTCATGGAGATCGGCGAGGGTGATGACCGGAAAGCCGGCGGGCGCGATCTCGCCGGCGTCGATCAGCAGGGCGACCACCTCGCCATCGGCCGGGGCGCGGATCTGCGTCTCAGCGACATAGGCCTCGACCTCGGAAACCGCGCCGCCCGCCTGGGCCGCCACAGCGGAAGCCGCGGCCTTGTCCTCGGTGCGCGCGCCCTCGCGGACCATCTCCGC
>JAUXOH010000015.1 GCA_030682505.1 Candidatus Didemnitutus sp.
TCCAGGGCCCCGGTGGGTTCGTCACACAGCAGCACGTCGGGGCGCTTGGCAATGGCGCGGGCGATGGCGACGCGTTGTTGTTCGCCGCCGGAAAGCTGGGCGGGAAAATGATCCAGGCGGGAACCAAGGCCCACCATTTCGAGTGCGACCTCGGGGGGAAAAGGATCCGACGCAATCTCCGTGATGAGGGCGACGTTTTCGCGGGCAGTCAGGCTCGGAATCAGGTTGTAGAATTGGAAAATAAAACCGACCGACTCGCGGCGGTAGAGTGTGAGCTCGGCTTCGCTGGCGCGCGTGAGGTCGAGATCGAGGTAGGACAATTCGCCCGAAGTTGGCAGGTCAAGTCCGCCGAGCTGATTGAGCAGGGTGGTCTTGCCGCTGCCGGAGGGTCCGAGCAGCACGACCAGTTCTCCCGCGGCGAGATCGAGGTCGACACCCGCCAGCGCGCGGACTTGCGCGGCACCTTCGCCGTAATGTTTCGTGAGACCGCGCACGCGGAACAAATTGCGCGGGCTGGTGGTGGGAGACGACGCAGGCGATGCGGACGACGACATGCTGCCGCAAGCGTGCCGGGAGAAACAGATAAGTCAAAGGCCCCGCCGCAATTGCAGGGCGGCTTATCGTCGCGAAAAGGCGCGGGACCTCGCGGCAGCCGCGGGCGGCTTAGCTGTAAACGAGCAGGCGCTGCGCGATTGGCGCGATCTGGTTGTGGTCGCGAATCTTTGCGATCGTCGCCGGTCCGAGGGCCTGACCTTCGCCGATGAGCAAGAGGCCGTGCGGACTATAGATGCCCGTGGCGAGAACCATGCCCGGCTCGAGTTCATCCAAGAGGATTTCGCGCACTTGGCGGGGCAGGTGGACGAGTTGGGTGACTTTGAGAAACAGGCGGACGGCCTCGGGATCGTATTTCGTGCCGGACTTGGCGAGAATGGTGTCGATCGTCGTTTGCTTGGGCGAAGTCGATTCAACAAAACCGACCGCGACGGCGAGACAGCGCGCCGCCCACGGGATCGACTTGGTCGCGATGCCGTCGGGGTATCCGGTGCCGTCGAAGCACTCGTGGTGGGCCCGGATGACCTCGCCGACTTCGGGCCGCGGGTCGACGAGCGAAGCGAGCGTCTGGCTGTAGATCGGGTGATTGTTCAGCGTGGCGCGTTCGCGTTCGGTGAGCTGGCTGGGATTGGTCCGGAAGGTGCGCAGGAGTTCGCGCGAAACGCCGATCAGTCCCAGATCGCACAGCCACGCCGCTGAGCGGAGAGAATGGGACTCGGCATCGGAGAACGAACCGTGCTCGGCCATCTTGCTGGCGAATTCCACGAGCGCCTTTGCCTGGCCCCCGAGAGTGGGGTCGTAGGCCGTCAGGATGCGGCGGCAGAGTTCAAGTGAGCTATCGTAGCGACTGGTCAGCTCGCGATTAAACTCATCCAATTTCTGGCGCTTTTGTTCGACCTCGGAGAGTTGTTTTTCGAGCTCGCTGTTGGCGACGATCAGCTGGGCGTTGAGTTGCTGCGTCTGGGCCATCAGCACTTCGTTGTGCGTCACGAGTTCGTGGCGCTGGATGGCATTGCGGACGGTCGCCAGCAGTTCCTCGCGCAGCCAAGGCTTGGCGACGAAACGGAAGATTTCGCCCTTGTTAATGGCGTCGACGATCGTCGGGAGGGACAGGACCGCGGTGATCAGGACGCGCGAGGCGTGGGGGCGCAAGCGGCGACTTTCGATGAGAAAGTCGAGGCCGAGCATATCCGGCATTTTCTGATCGGAAATAATGACCGCGAAATCCCGTTCTTCAAGAATGGTCAGGGCCTTGATCGGGCTGGAGCAGGCGACGACCTGGTAGCGCTCGCGTTCGAGCGTTTCTTTAAGGGCACCGAGCACGATCGGTTCGTCGTCGACGATGAGAATGGCGGGGGAGCGATTGGCAGGAGCGGTCATAGGTCAGCCGCTGAGCGCGGTTTCGTCGGTGGAGTGTAAGGCGGCATCGCAACGGCTGAGGATATACGGAGCGATCTGTTTGAGGGAAACCTGAATTTTGGCCCCGCCCTGCTCCCAGGCGGCCCGCGGCATTCCATAGACAATGCTTGACGCTTCGTCTTGGGCAAAGGTGGTGGCTCCACGGTCGCGCAACCGGCGCAAACCATCGGCCCCGTCCTTGCCCATGCCGGTCAACACCCCGGCGAGCGTGTAGGGCGCCGCCCCACAGTCGGAGGCGGATTTGAAGAGGAGATCGACGGCCGGTCGTTGATGCCAGATTTGTGGGCCATCGATCACGCGAACGCGGTAGCCTTCGCCGGACTTTTTGATCAAGAGGTGAAAATTGCCCGGGGCAACTAGGGCCAGGCCGGGTCGGATGAGATCGCCGTCGGCGGCTTCGCGGACTTCCATCGCGCAGAGCGAATTTAGGCGATTGGCGAAGGCCTTTGAGAAAGCCGCGGGGATGTGTTGCACGATGGCGATGCCCGGCAGGTCACCGGGCAGGCGGACGAGCACCTCGCGCAACGCCTCGGTGCCGCCCGTCGAGGCGCCGAGCAAGATGATCGAGCGCGGATCGAGCTGGCGCAGACGCGCGGGGTCGATCGGCGTGGTGGACGAACCTGGGTGGTTGGCTGCGGGCGAGGGCGTCGAAGGAAAGGGGGAACTGGTGGTGACGCGGGGGAGGTCGGTCGAGGGAGTGATTGCCTTGACCCGGGCCACCGCCGCCGTCTTTACCATCGCGATCAACTGCGGGCCGAGTTGAGCGAACGAATTCTGCCCGGTCGGTTTGCCAAGCACATCGACCGCGCCCAACCGCAGCGCCTCCAGCGCGAATTCCGAACCACGCTGGGTCAGCGAGCTCAACACGATCACGGGCATGGGGCGCCGTTCCATCAGGAGGCGGAGGAAGGTCAGCCCGTCCATGCGCGGCATTTCCAAATCGAGGGTCATCACGTCGGGTGACAACTCGCGGAGCTTGTCCCGGGCCATGTAGGGATCGATGGCGGTGCCCACCACTTCGATCTCGGGGTCTGCGGAGAGCGCATCGCTGGCGAGTTTCCTCACGACGGCTGAGTCGTCGACGATGAGCACACGGATCTTCTTTGCGGTGCTCATGGTCAGGAGACAGGCGCCCGGCGGTAGATGGCGGGTCGCACCATCTGCAGCGGGTGTTTGATTCCCGTCAGGCTCTCGGAATGGCCCACGAGGAGGTAGCCGCCCGGAACCAACCGGCGGGCGAGCTTGTTGACGAGCTCTTCCTGCGTGGGTCGGTCGAAGTAGATCATGACGTTCCGGCAAAAAATCACATGGAATGGTTCGCGAAACGGAGGTTCGCCTTGGAGCAAGTTCTGCTGGTGAAAGCTGAGGCCGGCCTGCAAAGACGCACGGACGCGGTAGTTTCCCTCTTGGGGACCGATGCCGCGCTGGAAATGCGCTTTGATCATCGCGGGAGGGAGTTTGGCGATGATTTCGTTGCGATAGACGCCGAGTCGCGCCGCTTTGAGGATGCGATGAGAGATGTCGGTGCACTCGATATGCCACGGCCACAGACCGGCGGCGGAAAGTGAATCCTGGAGGGTGATCGCGAGCGAATAGGGTTCCTCACCCGAGGAGCAGGCGGCGCTCCAAGCATTGAACCGCGGCCAGCGCTCCGCCCGTTGCCGGGACAGCATCTCGGGGATAATGGTCGAGCGCACGAAGTCGAAGTGCGCGTGCTCGCGAAAGAAAAAGGTGTGGTTCGTCGAGATGGCGTCGATCAGATGCGCCAATTCATCCACCGCGGCTGGGTCGCGCAAGAGCTGGCAGTAGTCGTCGATCGTTGGCGCGAGGGTGGCGCGCAAGCGCTTGCCCAGTCGAGCTGCCACCAGATCCCGCTTGTCGGGTCCGAGGCTGATTCGACTGTGCTCGTAAACAAGCGTGCGGATGAAATCGAATTCGCAGTCTCTCATGAGGCAATCTCCTCATATCGGTCAGTTTGGGCGGCAATGAAGGAGCACCTGTGAAATTCGGGGGACCACTTGGCGGCAAATATTGCCGGTCGTCATCGGGCACACGGACCGACGGAGTGCGGGAGGGATGGATAAAAGTTTAAATAACTAATGATGAGAATATTGAAATCGAGCGGCTTTCGGTGGCACGCCGTATGTTTACGGGGTCAGCATATGGTCAACCCGATCTTTCAATCCGACAATTACCAGATTGCGCGGAAGCTCCTGGACGCGACAGCTCTGCGTCAGGAAGCGATCGCCGCCAACATCGCCAATGCCGAAACGCCGGGTTACCGCCGGATGGATATCAATCCGGACTTCACCGAGCAGCTGAAAGCCAGCGCCAATTTGGGTGATCTCAATCGCAGCGCCCAGCTGCGGCCGAACTTGGTCGAAGACACCCACGCGCGCACGGTTCGCCCCGATGGCAACACGGTCGAAATCGAGCACGAGTTGCTCGCGATGAACCGCAATTCCGTCGAATTCGAATTTCTGACCGAGGTCGTCTCCAGGAATATCAAGCAGCTCAAAATGGCAATCACCGGTCGCTCCGTTTGATCCCAACTGATCACGCTTCATGAATCTTATCCCCGGCATCGACATCTCGTCTGGAGCACTGGCCGCGCAGAAAATGCGGCTCGATATCGTCGCGCAAAACATCGCCAATGCGCAAACCACGCGCACGGCCGAGGGCGGCCCCTATCAACGGCAAATCGTCTCTTTTGAAACCGAGCTGCTGAAGCGTGCGGGTGGCACCTCGCTGCAGGGTGTGAAAATCGGCGGGGTGACGAATGACCGCGCTCCCGGTCAGGAAGTCTATAACCCGCAGCACCCGGACGCGGGCGCCGACGGCAATGTCATGATGCCCAACGTGAACCTCGCCTACGAGATGGTCGATCTCATCACCGCGTCCCGGGCCTACGAGGCCAATCTCTCGGTTGTGAAGGCCTCCCGTTCATTGGCGCAGAAAACCTTTGAGATCGGCAAATAAACCACCGACCCCCTGAGCACCGCTTTACCCCATGTCACCCATCGGCTCCGTTTACTCCTCCATGGTTCCGCAAGCGATGTCCCGCGCGGACGGGTTGCGCGAAAAGTCGCCCCTTGGTCCCGGATCGATCTTGCCCGACGGCATGCGGCCGGCGCCAACCAACGTCCCGAGCGGTGGCTTTGGCCAGATGCTCGAAGGTCTCGTCGACACGGTGAGCTCGAAGCAGGCCGAAGCGAGCGACCTGACCAAACGCGTGCTGCTCGGTGAGTCGGATCAATTACATCAGTCCGTGATTGCGATGCAGGAGGCCGGAGTGGCCTTCACGCTCATGGTCGAGGTGCGCAACAAGCTCGTGGAATCCTACCAGGAGCTGATGCGCATGCAGGTGTAAGCCAGCCCATGCACTTCCCGCCTTTTAACCCCCTTCGTCCCTCCGACTTTCCGCGTCCGGTCTTCAACGTCGCATGAAAAATTTCGCCTCCTCCTTCCATGCCCTCTGGCTCCAGCTGGGTCTAAATCAGCGGGTCTCCCTCCTGATTGCCACGGTCGCCGTCGTGGCCGGCATGATCGCCATTTTCTTTTGGGCGCGCCGGCCAGACTATCAGCTGCTTTACGCCAAGTTGGGAGACAAGGATTCCGCGGCCATCATCAGCCACCTGCAAGCACAGGGCATCCCTTACCAAGTCACCTCGGGCGGCAGCGCCGTGCAGGTGCCGACCGACCACGTGCACAAACTCCGCATGGATTTGGCCGGAAAGGGCATCCCCGGAGGCGAAGGCGTGGGTTTTGAAATCTTCGACAAAGGCCAGTTCGGACTCTCCGACTTCGTTCAACGCACGAATTATCTCCGCGCCCTCCAAGGCGAACTCGCACGCACCATCACCCAGCTGCAAGGCGTGCGCGCCGCGCGAGTCATGATTGTGCAACCGGAAAACCGCCTTCTCCTGACCGATCAGGGCATTCGGGCCACGGCCTCGGTCTTCGTGGACATGGGTGGTTCCCGGCTCGAGTCCGATCAGGTCAACGCCGTGCGTCACCTGGTGGCCAACGCGGTGCAGGGTCTCACGCCGGATCAGGTTGCCGTGGTCGACAATCGCGGCCGCGTCCTTTCCGAGGAACTCAAGCAAGACCCCACGCTCGGCAACGCCTCGTCCCAGATGCGCTACAAGCAACAGGTCGAAGACTACCTGGCGCGCAAAGTGGAGAGCATGCTCGCATTGGTCATCGGTCCGGGCAATGCCGTCGTCCGCGTTTCGGCGGAAATTGACACCGAAGCGATGACGCAGATGCAGGAACGCTTCGATCCGGAAGGTCAGGTTGTCCGTTCGCAGGCGATCACCGAAGACAGCTCGAACGCGACAGAGACACGCACCAGCGGAGGCGCCACGGGCGTGAGCGCCAATGTTCCCGAGAAAGCCGTCGCGGATGCGGGCAACAAGCCCACCAACTCGACCGAACAGAATCGCAAAAATCGCACGACTTCCTACGAGATCAACCGCACCACCACGAATATCACGCGCAATCCCGGCACGATCAAGCAGGTCAGCGCCTCCGTGTTGATTGCCCCCCGCTTGACTCCGCCGCCGGCCGGTTCTGCCCCGGGCACCCTGCCGACCGAGCAAAAGCGCACGCCGGAAGAACTCGCCACCCTGCGCCAGGTGGTCGTCAACGCGCTCGGCCTGAAAGTGACGCCGGGCCAGACGCTCGATTCCATCGTCGCTTTGCAGGAAATGCCATTCTCCGTCACGCCGATTTCGGAAACGGTCACCGCGATCCAGAACGAAACGCGGATCCAGGGCTGGGTTGAAGTCGCCTCCCGTTGGGCGGCCGTGCTCGGTGCTGCGGTCGCGCTGCTGCTTTTCCTCCGCCTGCTTTCCAAGCAGAAGCCCGAGACGGTCCCGATGGA